>JAGLYY010000314.1 GCA_023131935.1 Spirochaetales bacterium
AATGAATATTTATTGCCTATTAAGGGAATGAGGTGGATATTCTGTTTAAAATCGACCCGCTGAAATAAAAGGAGAGTCATTAATGGATACTATTTTAGAAGCAACTCCTCTTGAAAACTTTACGATTGATGTGCTTACCAGCAGTGGCATTTCAGGTATATTTGATGTAAAACCATATTTGGAGGGTAGCGCTTTTAAGGAGCTTTCTAACAGTTCGTATTTTCGCCTCGTTCGCCCTGCTCATCACGGCATCATGTGGCCAAATGAACAAGACATTAGCTCCGATACCATCATATGTGATATACAAAATGCCCAACAAATCGATGAAGCTGACGCCTAGGATTTCACTTGGGAAGTGGAGCATACGACCACAGAACTGTCGCTGCAGGGCTGTGGTCGACGGCGCAGCTTAGATCCACGTTCGACGACAGGAAAAGAGATAGCAGAGCAGAGGCACATCTGATACTATGAGAACATAGGAGGTGGACACATGGGAAGAATTGTCAGTTCAGTCAAGATCGACAACCTTTCTGACTCAACCAAGAGTCTCCGGTGCGATGCCTTGGTTGACACGGGTGCGTCCTACATGATCCTGCCGAGTGCTTGGCGGGACCGACTCGGCGATTTGGAGGAGATCGAGACCTTAGAACTCCAGACAGCGACGCAAGAGACGGCAACGGGATTTATATGCGGACCTGTTCGCATCCAGATAGAAGGCTTCCGACCTATCTACAACGAGGTTTGTTTCGTAGATATGAAGACGGACAACGGAACATACGAAGCGCTAATTGGCTACATAGTTCTGGAGCAATGCCAAGCGGCAGTAGATATGCTTGGCCACCGGTTGATTCATGTCAAACGGATGGACCTGAAATGATATCGTCGAACTTAAGGAGTGCAGGCGATACGGGTCAGCTTTCCAATCTCTTTTATAATTATCCGCATTTCCCAATGTCCACTCTGATATCGAGGAATTCAATTCCGGCGGTATACAGAACGTAGGGTGAGTGTTTTTACGGTCGCAGCCCGGCGATGTACTTCAACCTGTTAATGATGTCGAGATGCTGGGTACAGGCCTCCTCACATCGACCGCATTCCGTACACTTTTCCGCGTCCGCTTGAGGAACATTCCAGTGCCACTTCAGCCTGGAAAGGATATCTTGGTCCTGACCGTGCAGCAGCTTCTGGTTGTAGGCATCCATCATTTTGGGGATGGGAATTCCTTCCGGGCAATTATCACAATACTGACACCCGGTGCATATCCCCTCAAAAGAGCGGCCTGCTTGGCCCTTAATGGTATTTAGCTGCTCCTGTGTTATGGGTTTATATTCATTAATTGCCTTTAAGGCTTCCCGTACATGTTCCAGAGTATCAAATCCTACCAGGGAAACAGTAATTTCTTTGTGGGCAAAGAGGAAACGAAGGGCGGCTTCTACTACCGTCTCATCACTTTGAGTTTTCAGGAACTGAAAAATTTCCGGATTCTGCGGAATCAATCCCCCTCCCAGGGGATTCATGACAACACATCCAATCTGTTTGCTGGTAATGGCTTTAAAAGCGGCTTGCCGGGTTGAGAAATTATACCCGGAATAACCAAAGAGAACCCCTTCAAAAACCCCCTCCATGAGGAGTTCCTGGATTTCGTCCCCAATCAGGTGGCTGGAAACACAGATATGCCGGATTAACCCCTCCTCTTTCAGTTTATGGAAGGTCTCGAGGATACCTTTTCTCTTTCTTTTCTCCCAGTTTGGAAGATTGGTGATGCACCAGATATGGTAAAAATCTATTGTTTCTATCCCAAGCCGTTTCAGCTGATCCTCTATTTCATTTCTAATATCTTTTTCGCTGGATTTGAAAGTTTTTGTAGCGATATAGTAGGGCAAACCCTGCCGCCGCAGCTCGGCCAAACCTTCACCGAAAACCTCTTCACCTTTAGTACCAAAGTACTCCGGAGCGGTGTCGAAATAGTTGACCCCTCCCCTGGCAGCTTCCACCATCATTTCGACGCATACGTTTCTGTTATCAATTTCCGCGAAACGCATCCCCCCGAAACCGAGAGTTGAAACTTTTTTGCCTGTTTTGCCGTATTCTCTGTAGATCATAAATTTATTCCTTTCAAAACTATATCATTTTCTTGAACACCAATATTATCAGCAATTACGGAACACTTTGCCTTTAAGATAAAGAAAATAGGAATATCGGTTCCGGATAATCCTTCATAATTCCCCTGACCTTTACTGATGATCATATCAGCGTTTACGAAAATTTTTAAAAAATCATCATTACAAATATCTAATATTGTGCCGGGAGCAGTCGTGCCGGATGAGATAACTTTTGCGATTTTATCGATTCCAATTAGTTTTGCTTCTTTTATTGTAATGTCATTTATTATTGGAATTTCCCGCACCACAAATGTAACCTTTTTTCCTAATTCTTCAATAAGGATTTTATCGAAAACTGCTTCTCCGGAATTATCTCCGATATAAAGAATTTCTTTTGCCTTATTCAGTTCCTGTTTGAATAGTTCATAATCACAAATTGCGAATTTCTGGTGTAAGGTTTTCTCAACATCATCCCTGATATTAAATTCCTTGCCAACTCCAAGATCAATTATATTTCCGGCAACAGCCAGTCGGAGAGCTGTAAGTAATCGATCGTTTGACTCGGCAACTTTTTTCTTTAATTCCGGATATAAAGACAGAGCTTGAGAGATGTTTTTTTCTTTAATTTCCCGGTATGGATCGGCATTGCCTGTAATTTCGCTTACCCTCCTGTAGATGATCGCGCCGGTTTCCGGAGGTGTATGTTCCATTGGAATCTTACCTATAAGCATTCCAATTTCATCCAGCAATTTTTTTATTTTCTTTTCATCGTTCGTAGCAACACGTCCTGCCCGTAAAGCCTGATTCATGAAACAAGGCAGGCAATCAAGATAAGTTTTCATCTATTTCTCCGTTTGGAAGCATATTATCAGGATGATAAATACCATTTTCCTCTTTCTGGAAACGAATACATTTTATCCAATCTCCATGGCAATAGTTTTCTACCCATTTCTTGTCCAATTTACCCTGATTCAGAAAACATTTCATTGGGCAACACTGATACCATTTACATTCGTTTTGTTTCATATTGTTTTCTCCAGTGAAACCAAAAACAATTTCGGGAGTTGTGGAAACATTAGCATTCTTTAACAGTTTTTCACAAAACACAATCGATATATTCATTATTATACAATAAAGAAGCGGGATGAGATAGGGATATGTTTTTTGTATGTCTGGTGAGGACTTGGTCTCCAGTCGCCAACATCGTGTTGGCTCTCCTGTGGAGAACCGGGAACATTTCCCATTAATAAAGAAGATACATTTTTGATCAGGG
>JAGLYY010000315.1 GCA_023131935.1 Spirochaetales bacterium
GGGTTTCTTTAACATTGGATTGAATCGACCTTTCAGATCGTCTCAATCCTTAAGGTTAAGCTCCGATTATTTCATCTAGTCCGTCTATGACTTGTGCGATCTCTTCAGGAGCCGCACGCCCTATTTTCTTACCGATCCGTTCAACCGCCAATGTTCTGATCTGGCTTATTTTCACCCAAGATTTTTTTGGCATATGAACTGTCTCCAGTTCAAGTGTTAAAGGAAAGCTCGCTCGCTGCGGTTGACTGGTGATTGCTACAGCTATTACGGTCCCAGAACGTTCGTTGAAGATATCTTGGCTTAAAATAAGGACTGGTCGATTGCCTGCCTGTTCGCTTCCGCGAACAGGATTGAGATCGGCCCAACGAACTTCTCCTCTTAGTATTCCGGCCATTCCACTTGGTCCTGCGAAAGCCCTTCTTCAGCCAATGAGCGTTCGAATTCGGGATCCAACTTCGATAATTCGCGAGCTAATCGGGATCGCTCTAAACGGACCAATTTTTCCCTAACAGCCTCCTCGATAGCTTGGCTTCGATTGGGGTATGCACGTTGACGAACCAGCGAATCAATACGCCCGACAATGGTATCATCAAGGGTGATCGCGATTTTTAATTTTGGCATGTTTCCCTCCTAAGTATGATAATACGTCATACCAGTGGATTAGTCAATAGGCAATTCTATAGTGTATATCCTTTGTTATCAAATTTCTCTATTATAATTGTCCGCTTTTCCCAATGGATACTCTGATACTGAGCCAGTTTACTACAAAAGAATGCCACCTACGATTTTTCGCTCTTGCGAAAATATCTCTTATAGGATTTTTCACGTCAGTGAGAATATCTCCTATAGCTATGCAGGCGGTCGTTCACTGTTTTCATCGCCAAGCTTCTGGGCAGTGAAAAAATCAAGAGTGCCCCAAAGATTATGGGTCTGAAAGTATCCATGGAGATCCTCCATTGCCCGAATCGTAGATGTGCCAATTTTGATCCACCAAACCACCACAACTTAGTATCCCTTGAATCCCCATAATCTTTGGGGCACTAAGAAAAAAATCAAAAAAAACGAAAAAAAATTTATGTAACGCTTCCTGTAACGCCTGCCGTGACAATCCTGTAGCGACTGATTCGTAGCCTTTAGGACATATCCCAGGGGGATCAAAGCCCATCCCCCATCGTCCGGAGGCGTACGATGAAGATTTTAAGTGCAGTTCTTTTTATTATTTTTTCCTCAGTTGGAATTACTGGACCCCTGTTTACCCCCGGCTCACTCTCAACCACCTCAATCGTTGATGTAAGCGAGCTCAATAGTGGAAACAGGGAAGTCCGGGAACTCCTCTTAGCTTCATCTTTTGTGCCTGAAGAGGAGATTTACACTCACATAGCCGGTGGTTACTTTTCCTTCTTTGACTCGAAAACCGGCCAGATCAGGAAATCCAGTATGATTGGCCTTCCTTCTTTGGAGGAAAACCTGAACCTTTCACCGAAGGCCGATGGTTCAGTAAAGATAGTCCTTGCCAACCTCGGATACGAATCCCGTTTTGTATATCTTCCCGAAGGTGACCTTATTTTTTCCAATGGTTCCGGGGACATCGAGATCTTCAACCTGAAGAAGCTCGATTACGTGCAGATGCCGGGAAGTGATATTCCCGCATACCGCCTGAGTGCGGTGAATCCTGAGAACAACAGGAAAGCCTCACTTATAGCTGCTGCCGTTGGAACAGATGTACCCAAGCTGATCGGCTGCCTCTATATTGAGGAAGGCGTAGATCTTGAGAGTTTCGATATCAGGATCCGCGGCAGAAATACCAACGAAGCGGAAAACCACCTCTGCAAGAAGATGGAATTTGTTTCCAATTTCACCTAAGATCAGGTACAGGACCATTTTGAATCCACACAGATGATCCGGGACCCCACCCCTCCTCCTGAAGCGGACATAAGTTCGCCTCCGGCGGGATCCAGAGGGGAAGAAGGTTCCGTTTCATGTATCTTATTTCCCCATCCGATATGGGCTGTCGGGTGGGGGATTTCTTTCTAAATTTGCATAGTAATATCAAATATATTAGAATTTCAGAAACAACTTGATAATACATCCGGTTTTAAATTTCATTCGATGGGGTAAATATTGTGAGAAAGATGTTTTGGTTATACCTGCTATTATTCTTTATGTCTATCCATTGTTCTGAGGCCGATACGGTCCTCTTCCATAAATTAGATTTTGAACTTCCGGGTAACCTTTTTAGAGCCATGATTGATACTCAGGGATTCCTCTGGATTGCGTCAGACAACGGTTTGATTAGGGAGGGAGGCTCTTTTTCTGAAATCTTCAGAGCTACTCTTCCGGGTCCCTATGTCACAGCTCTTGCAGAAGACATGGGAGGCTATATTTGGGTAGGCTCACCTAATGGATTATGGAAATATAATCCGTTTACAGGAGATTCTGAGACATTCCTTCATGAAGAAGATAATCCGGGTAGTTTGGGAGACAATTTTGTCAATGATATACTCATGATTGATGATGTCCTCTGGATATCCCATGATAGGGGTGTTGATCGATATGACAGAAAAACAAATACCTTTGAACATCTACTGGCACCATTCGATATGGAGGGAGTAACACTTCAATATGCAATGAGGATCCACGACGGGGGGAACGATACCCTATTGATTAGTTACATGGATCCCAGTGCAGTCGTTAAAATGGATATCGAAACTGGAAATGCAAGCCTGTTGATGTTCCCCGATGGAGAATTCTATACCAGCGATACATGGGTTCGTGATTTCCATACGCGTCCTGATGGAACCATACTTGCCGCTGCCGGGTATTATGGTTTATGGCAATATGACCGAACTTCATCGATATTTTATTCCCCGGATATTTTTTCAAATACTTTTAAAGATGAAAAAGTACAAACGTTTCATACAGACCGGGATTCCGGACTGTGGGTAGGAACAGACTCTGGTTTGTACAGATATGGTTCAGAATATGAGAATCTGGAATCCTATTCAGTAGATAGTGGTCCCTGGTCTCTTCAAAGAGCAAATATTCGGGATATTGTCGAGGATTCTTATGGAAATCTGATCTTCATCGAACCCCTTGATGTTTATTGGACCGGGAAACAAAATACAAAAGGATTGACTTACCCGATCGACTCATTTATTACGAATATTACTAATGGTCCTGCTGATACTTTCTGGATAGGTACTCTCGAAAACGGATTATTGCAGATCAACCACGATGGTCGGGTAATAGCCTCTTTCTTCGAGGGAACCGTCATCCATTCTATTGAAAGCCTTGAAGAAGAATATTTATTGTCCGGATCTAGTGGATTATACCGGTGGAATGGTAAATCATGGGATGAATTCCCTTTATTTTATGATGGATCACCTTACAATGGGAAAACCGGAGATATTTTTACCGATTCTCTAGGGCGTATTTACCTCACTACATACAATTATCCTGCCGAGGTTAACATGAATACGGGAGAATTGACTTATCCATTTTCAGGAAAGGATGAAGCTGTCCCCTGGGGTGATGAGTTCGATGGACTGAATAGTGGTTTTCAAGACTCCAACGGCAGGTATTGGATTCAGTCAGCTGGTGGTGTTTACCTCTATGGATCTGACCGGAACTTTATAAACCACTTTAACAAAGAAAACTCGAAGTTGGGCGGTAATATAATAATGGGAGTGATGGAATCACCATCCGGTGAAATCTGGATCGCTTCTATTGATTCATTCTCAGTCTACAGGGATGATGGATTTGAGGTGTTTAATGCTTCCAGCGGGTTGATCTTTGACTCAGTGTCCTCTGCAGTAATGGATAACCAGGGAGGAATATGGTATTCCACCGGTAATAGTGTTGTCTACTTTGAACCTGATAAAGGCAGGAGTAGAATTATCACAAATGAAGACGGTGTTCCCTGGATTAAAGGTGGTACTTTCCGCGGAGCAAAAAAATTGAAAGATGGGCGGCTCGCATTTCCAGGAGATCCCGGTGTTTTCATAATAAATCCTGAAGAAGTCATCTGGAGTAAAGTCTCAGCCAGGACTGGATTTCGTTATTTTGAATCATTAGCTGGCGAGGACTATGAAAAGAGTAAGTTATTCACCGACAGGATCACCATTAATTGGCAGGTAACGTCATTCGGGTTCAACTTGTTTTCACAAACACGGCGATTCCCCGTTACATTTCGTTATTCATGGCGTCTTTCGGGATATCAGGATGAATGGATCGATATCGGGGAAAGGGATTATCTGGGATTTTCCAAGATACCAGATGGTAAGTATACCCTCCAGGTCCGTTCCACCAACTCTGACGGGTTCTGGACCGATGACTCTGACGATTATGAATCAATTACACTACTCGTTGCAGTTCATCCCGCCAGATCTCCTGCAGCCATCAGCGGTTATATTCTTCTGGGGCTCGGTCTCATAGCAGGGATCTTTTTTCAATACCGCACAGTTCAACAGAAGAAACTCCTTCGGGAACGTCTCGTCTCCGATCAGTTGCGCAAAGTGGACCGCCTGAAGGATGAGTTCCTCGCCAATACTACTCACGAACTGCGAACACCGTTGAACGGCATCATCGGCATCGCCGAAAGCCTCATCGAGGAAACAGGCGAAACCGTTTCTTCGGGCGCAAAGAAAGAGCTTTCCCTCATCGCTTCCTCCGGGAGACGCCTCACCTACCTCATCAACGATATCCTCGACTTCTCCCGCCTCAAGGAGGGGGACATCGAACTGCAGAAAAATCCCGTGGACCTCTCACGGCTGGTGAACACGCTCCTCGTCCTGTCGAAACCCCTCTGTTCCGGGAAGCCTGTGGAACTCATCAACGAGGTACCTGCAGATCTGCCTCCCGTTGCGGGAGATGTGAACCGGATCCAGCAGATCCTCCACAACCTTGTGGGAAATGCCGTGAAGTTTACAAAGGAAGGGTCCATCAAAGTAACTGCCCGGAAGCTTGGGGGAACATCCGGAAGCGCCGGGATGATGGAGATTACCGT
>JAGLYY010000316.1 GCA_023131935.1 Spirochaetales bacterium
GGGATTTGCAGGACGTGGTCTAGGAGAAGAAGGCTATAGGCTGTTAGGCTGTAGGCTATTAGGTTTTGATTGGAGTAGGGTGCCGCAAAGTTTTTTCCTCTTCCCTTACTATAAAAGAAAACAACTAATGATTTTTCACGAAGTGAAAATATCTCTCTTAGTTTTGAAGGTGGTCGTTCACTCTGTTTCTACCTCTGACGCGTCTTTCACTTTATTGATGATATTAAGATAAGCTTCGAGTCCCATGGCATCCAATGGATTCATGGGTGAGCCATCACCTCCAAAGATCATCAGTTCGGGAAATCGTATCTTTGCAAACTCAGCCGCTACTCCGATTGCGGTTTCCTTTTCGATGTTTGCCTTGTCCTGAGGAGACAATCCTGCCGCAACGAGGAGGCGAGCTCCCTCCGCGGCTGCCTGTTTCAGTATCAGATCGGTCTGAGCTTCCTCTTCTGCCCGGAGGTGGTTCAGGCGGGCTACTTCATATTCCTTTTCCGCCTGTACCACAGCTTTTATCTTTACCACCTCTTCTTCAGCCTTGGCCACAGCGATCTTCGCTTTTCCCTGCATTTCCGCGGTAATTGCGTCCTGTTTTGCCCGTTCCGCGTTGGCCTCCGCCACAACTTTCTGCTGGGCTGCCTCTTTCTTTTTAGCGATAAGAGCATCAATGGTTTCATCAAAATCGATATCCTTGATGACAAATTGCCTGATTAGGATGTTGTATTGTACCAGGGGGGATACCTTTCGCACGACCGGGTTCCCCGAATCATCATATTTCACATTCACCGACTGCTCGATGAACTCATTCCCCTCGACATCCAAAACTTTCCTCTCTTCATACACCGTTTCAAAGATCCCGCTTCGGATCTGTTCCTCTGCCAGGGCGGTGAATTCGGAACGTCTGGTGGAATAGGACTCTTCCGCCTTCATCAGAGCTGCTGTCTGCATGAGGGCTTCGATAACAACCTGACGAACAAGGTTGAATCTCACATTTTCCTGGTTTTTCAGTGAGTTATGAAGGGCAAGCCGGTCCTCTGCAGTGGTGGGCATGCTGAACATGAGAGAGCCGGAAATCTGAGCGGTCCCACCATCATTGAAACGGACAGTGATTGGGGCTGCTTCTTCACCGGCACCCCCCTCGAGATCGGATTTACTGAAGTGTATCATATCCACTTCCTGGTAGGTGAAAATGTCACCAAAGAGCCTGAGATACATACCTGGATTACTTCGGACCGTCATTTTACCAGAAACCGCTGCCTGCTTAATCTGGTAGTATCCCGCTTTGTTGTTGGCAACCAGGTAGCTGGAGAGGGCGTAAAAAGCTCCGCCAATAAGAATGATAATAACGATGACAAGAAATACTTTTTTCCCCATTAAACATGCTCCTTGTTTTTCTGGTGGATGTTGTTAGGAAGTATACTAGAAAGATTTCCCTAATGCTACAACAGTGCCACAAAACAAGCTTTTGGATATTATAATATTCTTGCTTTTGGTCCGGAAAATCTGTAGTTTATGCCCACTATTAAACTTGGTCCCGGAGGATTCATGAACAGAAAAGAGAACGTGCTCGTACTGGGCGCCAGCAATAAACCTGAAAGATATTCGAATAAGGCGATACAGAATCTGAAGGCTGAAGGTTTTCCGGTTATTCCGGTACATCCCACACTGAAGCAGATAGAAGGTTTTTCAGTAAAAAACACTCTACAAGAGGTGAAAGATGAAATTCACACGCTGACAGTTTATGTTGGTCCCCGTTATATTGGACCTATGATCGAAGATATCGTCAAATTAAAGCCCGGGAGAGTTATTCTCAATCCAGGGACCGAATCACGGGAATTGATGGACGCGCTTGAAAAAGCAGGTATACCTTATATTACGGCTTGTACCCTGGTAATGCTAAGAACAGGGCAGTTCCTCAAACAATTTCAATTAAAATTAAGTTGAACGGTAAAACATTTCTCTGTATACTCTCTCCTGGATATGAAGAGTATGAAGAGAATTAAAACCCGCTGGAAAAGCTGGATCCCCGCGCTGCTTGTACTGATTCCGCTGCTCTTTCTCCTTACTCCGCTTATGGATTCAGAATTTCACCGGGGCATACCCCTTCGCCCGGAAGGATCACTCCCCGATACGACAGAAATATCTTTCTCCGAAGGGTCTACTGATTTGGTTTCAACACTGTTCCGGGGATTTTTCATCATCGCGCTTATCATTACGGGTCTGGGGCTTCTCCTTTCGAGGGAAACCCGCCGACTAATCCTCGCTTCCTCAATGACCGCTCTTGTCCTTTTTGGGGGGATCATACTTATTTATTACCTGAGAACAGGGTCAGCACCTCCCGGCGGCATAGATGACTCCGGAGTCTATGAAATGGGAGGGGACGGCCTTGTCGGTCCCGAGGTGGAGGAGTATGCCCGGATACCCGGGGAGCCGGAAGTTTCCAACTTCCTTTCCTTTGGAATCGGGATATTACTACTGTCTCTTCTTGGTATCGGTGGTTATCTCCTGTACCGCAGGCTTATCCGGAATCGGCAGCCGCAACCCCTGGAAGGCGTGCGGGAGGCCGCGGAAAAAGCCCTGAAACAGGCAGGTGCCGGTGAGGGGCTTCGAAATACGGTTATCCGTTGTTACGCGGAAATGGTATCGGTCCTTCATGAGAAACGGGGGATCGATCGAAGGGCTTCCATGACCCCCAGGGAATTTGAAGCCAGATTAATATCAGCCGGCTTTCCCGGAGAGGCTGTTGATCAGTTGACCTGGCTATTTGAACGGGTCCGTTACGGTTCGAAGGAATTGACAGAAGAGGAAGAATCTGAAGCTCTTCACTCTCTTGAATCGATAGTTGATATCTGTGGAGAACACTAGACCATGAAGAAACAGACAAGGAACGCCGGGATAGGTTTTCTTCTCATCCTTCTTGCCGTCTCCCTGGCCTGGTGGTTCAGGGAATTGCTTGCCGCTTATCTCATTATTCCCGCCTATCGGGGATTCTTCTTCTTTATCGCCTATATGAATGTTCTGCCGCAAATTTTCTGGTGGCTCCTGTTTACTGTTATTGTCATCGTTATCCTTATTGAATCGTTCAGACGGTCGGTAAAAATCCAGTACGGCACCCGAAGAAGGGGGAGGGGGGGGAGCAGGCTGCACCGGCTGTCCTCCCTCGTCGCGGCAACCCTTCAGGGAGCAACCTACTCCTGGCGT
>JAGLYY010000317.1 GCA_023131935.1 Spirochaetales bacterium
CATCCATTCCTGCGGAATTAAGAGATTTTATCCGGGGGAGCCTTGTTGATCGAAGGGGGGCTTCCCGAAGAAAACGTGAGAGATATCCCGAAGATAAGCTGAAAGAGCTGATCAATTATATTGAAAACCTGCAAAAAGGAGACGTGAAACAATGAAACTCGTTCGCGACAGCATTGAGAGTGTAATTACTGAAGTAGAACGGGGGGTTATCGGGAAAACCATGGTGTTAAAACAGGTAATGGCGGCGATTCTGAGTGGCGGTCATATCCTCTTTGAGGACTTTCCGGGCCTTGCCAAGACCCTCATCGCAAACAGCATAGCCTCCGCCCTGGGACTTACCTTCAAACGGATTCAATGTACACCGGACCTCCTTCCCGGAGATATCACCGGCGGATATATTTTTAACAGGGAGGAGAGTGCTTTTGAACTCCGTAAAGGGCCTGTCTTTTCGAATATCCTTCTTGCTGATGAAATTAACCGGGCCTCCCCGAAAACCCAATCAGCTCTTCTTGAAGCGATGCAGGAAAAACAAGTTACCATCGAAGGGGACACCTATCCCCTCCCTGAGCCCTTCATCGTTATCGCTACCCAGAACCCGATTGAATATGAGGGGACCTTTCCCCTTCCCGAGGCACAACTTGACAGATTCATGGTCCGGCTTTCTGTGGGTTATCCCAAGGAAGCGGAAGAACGGGAGATACTCAAGCGCCGCCGCGACCGCAGGAAAGACGCAGTTGATATTCATGAAATCCTTGCGGCTGATGAACTTTCGGAAATCATGCAGAAAGTTGAGGATATTCATTTAGATGAGGACCTGGAAGGTTATATTGTCGCTTTAACAACAAATACCCGAAAGGACCACCGGGTTCAGGTCGGAGCAAGCCCGCGCGGGGCCCTCTCTCTCATGCGGTTATCCATGGCTTTTGCGGCAATTACCGGACGGGATTATGTTGTTCCCGATGACATCAAACTATTTGCGATCCCCGCCCTGGCTCATCGTGTTCTTCTTGAACCGGACTACTGGATGAGAAAACACGCGGCAGAAGATATTGTCGATGCTATCTGTAAAACAGTACCGGTGCCGGTGCTGAACAGGTAATGAGACGGGCAACCCTTTTTGGGATTATCAGTTCAATACTTTTTGTAACGGCTCTTGTTTTTCGCAACAGTTATCTTCTTGCCGCGATTATCCCCCTTGTGCTCCTTATACGCGAAGGGGAGATCTTCCGGAAACGAAACCATAAACTGAAGGCACAGAGACGACTAAGCGACAAACGGGTACCCAGGGGGGCAATAATACAGGTCAGCGTTAAGGTTGAAAATACCGGAGAAGATATCGAGCAGCTGCTTATTCAGGATGTGGTACCGGAAGGGCTTGAGATACTTGAAGGTGATTCAGAGATGATCACTCCCCTGCCGGCAGGAGAAATTGCTACCCTGGAATACCGGGTGCGGTGTACCAGGGGCAGGTTTATCTTTTCCCATATCAATATTCACCTTTCAGATAATTTGGGGATTGGAGAAAAGAAATTCGTTCTCGAATGTCCCGAAGAGATTATTTCCCTCCCCCC
>JAGLYY010000318.1 GCA_023131935.1 Spirochaetales bacterium
GATATTCGGGAATATCAGAGTGGTGATCCTCTCAGGCATATTCACTGGAAAGCCCTCGCACGAAGGCCCGATCGGTTTTATACCAAAGAATTTGAGCAGGAACGGGTTGGGGATATCGGAATCATTCTTGATGCCCGCAATAGAAGCTATAACTGGTACGCGGACAAAGGCCTCCTGGAGTACAGCATCGAGGCGGCGGGATTCTTAAGCGAAGCCCTCCTCGGGATGAAAAACCGGGTAGGAATGCTCGTGTATGGACGGGAACTCAATTGGACAGTCCCGGGGTACGGTAAGCGGCAGGCAGAGCGGCTCCGGGTTGTTCTGGCGGAGGTCACTCCCGGGGACCATCAAGTCTTTCAGGAATTGGACAACCTTCCAACCCGCCTTTTTCCGGCACGTTCCCAGATTATCCTGATAAGTCCGTTGATTCCGGAGGATGTTGAATTTCTCCGCCGTCTCCGTGGGAGAGGATACAGCCTCATTATTGTGAGTCCCAATCCTCTTGCGAGCGATATGCCCCAGGGAATACACCCGCTAGCCTGGGAGGTATGTTCCCGGGAACGGCAATCTACCATAATATCTCTTGAACGGGTCGGAGTACCGGTAGTGGACTGGAATCCTGATGACCGGTTTGAGGTGGTTATCAGCAGATACGCGGGGAGACTGAGAGAATTTTCAAGGAGACAGCAGTGATACGTTGGGCCCGGGATATTTCCCTGGGAATTGCCGGAATAGCTATAGCGGCAGCAGCCTATTATGCCGCCGGGGTCTTTGGCGCTGTGCTGGGGCTTGCGGTTTCAGGGATTTGGCTTTTCGCGGGCAGAGAGAGGGCTTCCGTGGCTCTCCCTTCCTTCCTTTTTCTACTTATCCTTCTTGGGTGGGGTATGATGATTCAGGAGAAACCGGTCCTTCAACTCAGCGTTTTTTTCTTCATTATAGTAGTGTGGGTACTTGATGGTTTTGAAAAAAGATGTGGAGCGGTCGTTGAACGGTCTCTCGAGACCTTTTTCTTTGCAGAGACCCTGAAAACATTAAGCATCGTGATGTTGCTTTCAGCAATTTTCGCGGCGGCAGGATTCCTACTTTCTGTAAAGGGAGGGCTCTGGTTGCTGATTGTTCTGGGATCATTCCTTCTTTTCGGAATAAGCATGATGATCCGGAACCTGAATGGGAGGAGAAAAGGATAATGGCTTATTTCTTTACCATTTTAATTACCCTCGGATGGTCCCTTCTCTCTTATTCAAGCTGGCATCCAAGGGGGAAGCTCCCGGAGTTCTCTGGTTTACGGTTTCTTGTCCTGATTCTTCCAAGCAGCTATTTCCTTATCATTGCCCTCTCCGCCTGGCCGCAGGAGACATTCCTTCGCCTGGATGTTGCCGCTCTCCTTCTCCTCGATTTTATTACCCTGTTAAATGCTCTTCTTCTTGGGATTTTTTTCAAGCACCAGAAATTTCCAAAGATTTATAAGATCATCCTGGGGGTATATCATAGCTGCGGAATCTTCCTGGCTATTGCGGTTCACCTGCTCCGGTTTTCCCCAACTATGCTCATTCAGATTGCTTACTTTCTCAGGCAGTTTGAGAGGGTTGATCTTTTATCCTTAAACTGGTTATCATTAATGCCGGAAGCTCAGGATCAGCAGTTTGAAGCTTTACTGAAAAAGATTATCTTAGCCGTGCTGTCCTATGTGCCTATAGCGATTGTTCGATTCCTTTCCGCTCTTAGACAACGACTGAGACTTCGAAAGGATATCAGGGTTCTCGAACAGAGGATGGGGGAACTGGAAGCGAAGGTTTCCCGGCATCTTAAGGGTTCTAACAGTAGTAATTTATGAATTTTTTTGTATACGAAAGTATACAAAGCATTTTTTTACCAGAATCATCAATCTAAACGGACAGCTAAATCCTTAAATACTAAAGAGTTATTTATTTCCCGGCTATCTCTTTGTTTGGCATGCTAATTGCTCCATATTTTCAGAGACAGATCTTTTAACAAAGGATGTATATGAAAAAGATACTTGTAGCAGCGGGAATAAACAGAACGATTGAAGCACCGGCACTGCCTCAGGAGCTTTCGTCAGAATTTCTACGCAAAAGCATTCATATGATGGTTGCCCTCGTACCTACATTCGCAAACATCAATATCTATATAACCCTCGCCCTGCTTGCCGCCGGGTCTATCGTTTACGCCTATGCTGAGACTCTCCGGATAAGCGGACGGCAGGTATTTCTTGTCTCCAGAGTTACTGCAGCTGCAGCAAGGGAGCAGGACCAGGGAAGGTTTGTTCTCGGACCCCTCACCCTCGCTTTTGGCGCTATGTTATCCCTTTTGCTTTATCCTGAACCCGCGGCAGCAATTGCTATTTACGCGCTTGCCTTTGGCGACGGCATTTCCAGTGTCGTCGGTAAACTTATTGGAAAAATCTACATTCCTTTTTCCGGAGGAAAGACTCTGGCAGGCAGCACCGCCTGTTTCCTCGCTGTCCTTGCTAGTACCTATGCGGTTACGGCAGATGCGCGTATTTCTGTTATCATCGCCTTTGGAGCTACTTTCCTTGAATCTCTTCCTACAGGTGATATGGACAATATCCTTCTCCCTGTTGGAACCGGACTCCTGGCTGCGGCTCTCCTCGGGCTGTAGTTTTCTACCCCCAGAGATATATCTCGTGAGTTCTGTATCCGAACAAAGCTGCTCCCGAAAGAAATAATACAAACCCGAGAACCAATAAAGGGGAAGCTGGAAAGGCGAGGACGATCTCTTTACCGAGAAGGGTCAGAAAAAGGCCTAGGGCAAGGAGAAAGTACTCTTTATCCCCTTTTAAAATTCCCGCAAAGAAAAAATTTAAAACAGCAAAACCCTGCAGGATAATAAATACCATGATAATTTGCCGGGATGAACCAAGGCGGTAAAGTAGATCAGCCTCCAATACCGATGTATCAACAGGTATAGCAGTTGAAAAAATGAAAGTGACCAACAGTGCAAGCCCTGCTATTACGTCAATCCGCTGATATTGAAATCCTGACGCGAAAAGTCCTGAAAAGAATATCATGAAAGTTCCGAAAAAACGGGCGGCGTAAACAGCTCTGGTTACAATACTGTAGGCAGGAGAGTTATGAAGAAACAGGTATAACTGAAATGCCCGGAGGGATTCAAACGAAAGGGAAAGCATAAACAGGAGAAAAAAGAATATCTCGAAGGAGACTGTCTTTTTAAAGAAGCCGTGTAGAAGGAAGCTGACGAGGATAGTACTAAAGAGTTGAAAAAAAAGAACTAAGATGTTCCGGAGATATTCTACCTCGGTTATTCCCTTAATGATTCGCGGGATGGACAACAGGTCCAGATTCCTGAGTATAACAGTACTGCAAACAAGGAATCCCGCGAAAAGCAGAATGGAAAAAAATAGAAGAATAGAGATGATTGTATTGCGGATTGCGAGAGTCATAGGATATTCTTAGCCTGTGATTGGAAAAACTTCAAGTAACTTCTAAAAAGATCGATATAGAAAGAGGAGGGAGTTGCCATGAAAAGAATCTCTTTACTCATCCTGCTCATATTGCTAGGTGTATCTTTCTCCTGGGGTGGAGATGTAGCTACCTACCAAAACCTTGGTTTTTCTGAGAATTCACAGTACTTCATGTTTGCTCAGTATGGGATCGATGAAGAAAACAGGAAACCTTTCGCTGATACCTATATTGTCGATGTCTATTCCAACGATTTCATCAGGGACGGGGTAAAACATGGTTCCTACGATATTGATCTCCAGCCGGGACAGACAGGCTTGGGTGCCCTTTTTACTCTCCTTCGGGAGAACGGTTTTATCGACAGGTATAAGATAAATCATACCCAGATCGGGCGTGTTGTTTACCTGCTGGTAAATGGGGCTGAACCGAAAAACCGTTTAGAGTTCAGGGATTTTTTCAAGGGAGACAGTTATATCGTAACCCTTGTTCAGCAGCAGTTTAATGACAGCGCGTCATTCCATATCAATCTTTCAGTAACGGATACAGCGGGAAACACAAGGGCTTACACCGTTGGACTTCCCAATTACCGTAGAAAGGATGTCAGGCAGTACCGGATAAAACAGGTTGTCTTCTCACCCGATGAGCGATCATTGATCTTTGTTGTCGAAAAGGAAATTGCTACTGATGAGGGAATAAGCATCAGATACATGGTGGAAACGGTAAAAATCCGGTAACTATTCAGGTTGTGTAGACTGTGGGGAAGAAGGCTGTAGGCTATTAGACTGTAGGCTGTTAGCTACTATTCTCATTTGGGAAGCCTATCCTACCTAATAGTCTACAGCCTATCTACCTACAGCCTCCTTATTTCAAGTGCAGGCTTCGCGGCACTCCTGAAACTTGACTGGAAATAATAAAAACCGCTACAATGGCACACCCAACAACGAGGATACAATGGCAGAGCGAATTACTCCAAGAAAAGAAAACTACTCCCAATGGTATGTTGATATCGTAATACAGGCAAAATTGGCCGATTATTCACCAGTGAAAGGGTGTATGGTCATCAGACCCAGGGGATACGCGTTATGGGAAAAAATGCAACAGACCCTCGACAGGATGTTCAAAGAAACCGGTCACCAGAATGCCTATTTCCCCCTTCTCATTCCTGAGAGCTTTATTAAGCGGGAGGCTGAACACATTGAGGGGTTCAGTCCCGAGCTAGCTATTGTAACCCACGCCGGAGGGGAAAAGCTGGAAGAACCTCTTGTCTTAAGACCAACTTCCGAAACGATCATCTGGAGCATGTATAAAAAATGGATCCAGTCTTACCGGGATCTCCCTCTGCTCATCAATCAGTGGGCAAATGTTCTTCGATGGGAAAAGCGGACGAGGATGTTTCTGCGAACAACCGAATTTCTCTGGCAAGAGGGGCACACAGCACATTCTTCAGAAGAGGAAGCGAGGGAAGAGACCCTCAGGATGCTCGAGGTATATAGGGATTTTGCTGAAAATTACATGGCAATGCCGGTACTTACAGGGATAAAATCGGAGTCGGAGAAATTCGCCGGCGCTGTTAACACCTATTCCCTTGAGGCGATGATGCAGGACCGGAAGGCCCTTCAGGCGGGAACTTCCCATTTCCTCGGTCAGAATTTCGCGAAGGCCTTTGACGTGACCTATCAGACTGCTGAAGGTTCTATTGATCATGTCTGGGCCACATCCTGGGGAGTCTCTACCCGGCTTATCGGGGCCCTGATCATGACCCACTCTGACGATAAAGGGCTTATTATTCCTCCGAAACTTGCCCCAATCGAAGGGGTCATCATCCCCATTTTCAAGAGCTCCAATAAAGAGGAAGTTCTCGGATATGCCCGGGAAGTACTTTCAGCCATGAAACAGGAGATCCGGGTTGAGATTGATGAGGATGAACAGAATTCTCCCGGATGGAAATTCTCCGAATGGGAGATGGTTGGAGTGCCGCTGCGGGTAGAAATCGGCCCCCGGGATATGGAAGCCCGGAAGGTTGTCCTTGTCCGAAGAGATACCGGAGAAAAAATCCCGGTTGCCGGCGAAGAGGTCACAAGGACAGCAAAGGCTCTCCTTGATGATATTCAACAAAGTCTCTTTGAAAGAGCCAGGAAATTCCGGGAGGAAAACTATCACCGTCTGGATACTTATAAGGATTTAAGGAAACTCTTTGAAAGTGAAGGCGGATTTGTTGAAGCGCATTGGTGCGGCGATCCTGATTGTGAAGGGAAAATAAAGGATGATACCAAGGCGACTATCAGGGTCCTCCTGGACAGGAAACCTGTGGATGGGGCAGTATGCATAGCTTGTTCAAAACCTGCTTCCCAGGTGGCTGTATTCTCCAAGGCATATTAATCTCATGAAAATTCTTCTCCTGCTCTTATTTTCCCTGCTTGTTGGATGTTCAGGCGGAGGGGAGACCCCATTCCAGGGGGAAGTACAAGAAGAGCCGGCTGGTCCCTCAGGATCGATGGTACGCTGGTATGCCCTGCAGGAAGGCCATCTGGTTGAAATCGGGGAACTTGAGGATGCCAGGGGAAAAACTTTCCGGAGTTGGACGACCCAGGAGAGACCTGTGGAATTTCTCGAAACAGAGGATCATCTTTATCTTGCGGTAAACGGTTATGGTCTCATCGAATCTCTGTTTACAGAAACAGAACAGCTGTTCTACCGGCCCGATCTGTTTCGGGGCAGGACTATTGGCTCTCTTGCTTTCCAGGATGGAATTATTCTGATTCATCTTTACCGAAATACCCTGTTCTCAGATGATCAGGTAAGTAGCCCTCCCCTTTCAATTGTATCGTATGTTCCCGGCTCAGAGGCTATCCACCGACATCCTCTGTTCTTTCAGGAGGAACATCCGGAGTGGGAGGCTGTAGATATCCTTTTTGGAGATGACTGGCATATAGCCTGGAAAAAAACCGGTCCGGAGAAAAACGATTTCCGTTATTCGATTTATCATCCGGGGGGTTTTGAGGAATCTGAGATTACCATGACAGAGTTTTTAACTGCCAGGAAACCATTGGAGTTTGAATCCGCCCCGGATTCATTACAGGCACTTGCTGCCTATGTTTTTGATGATACCGATAATACCGCTTTCGAGTTTCAACTCAGCGCCCCTGACGCGCTTTGCAGTATTTCCTATCTTCATGGCTCCTTTGAGGCGGTAAAACGGGGGGATTCCCTCATCGAGATTGTACCTGTTTTTCAATCAGAGGCGCATATGTGGCTCATGAAAGGCGAGGGAGAACTTTTTTGGGAAGGAAGCGAAATACATCATGGTCAACTCCCCGCACTCCCTGAAGGCTTCACGTACATCAATTTTTGGACTGATAACAACATCCTGATGGCAATATGGGAGGAACGGTCACAGTTTCAGGTTGGGCGTTCAGGTATTGT
>JAGLYY010000319.1 GCA_023131935.1 Spirochaetales bacterium
AAAACATAGAAAAAGAAATAGAAAAATGAAGCGCCGCGGAAGATTCCCCGTTTATACCATTTAGCAGTTAGTGATATTTCACAAATCGTTCGATTAGCAGCGAAAAAATTAGATTGCTAAATGGGGATAAATGAGGTCATGAGAAAGTATTCCATCTTTTTAATACCAACCCTGTTACTACTCCTCCTGTTCACCGTTTCGATTTCTCATCATGAAACAGCAGCAACCGGATTGGATGATCTGAGAAACCGGCTTGAATGTAATCAGGAAACCATAAGTAATGAAATTGAAACCCTCAAACTAATGATTGATTCCATTCATGAAAGCGTTCAGCTGAATATGGCGGAAACTGAAACAGAAATGAGAAAGATCCAAAGAGGTCTGGATGAAGTCAGAAGAGAACTTGCCAGCGGGTTTTCCCGGTCAGTTGGAATCGATTCAAATAATCCTTCAGGTTACCGTGAAGCGGCTGCCGCCTCTTCCGGAGTAAACAGAGCGGAATCTGACCTGTGTATTGTTTCCGCGATCGGTATGGGAATTTCAGCTTTTCAGGAGGAAGAATACGCTGAATCGATCGAACATTTTCAGGAGGTATTGGACTTTGATCCTTCAAATACTGAGGCGCTCTGTTATCACGCGGCTTGTACCTACTATCTGAATCCTGGAAATTCCGGCAATCATCCGCGAATAGAAGCAGATATGCAGAAAGTCAGAGAGTCTGATCCTGATAATTTGACGGCGTTATCCATATTGGCAAAATTATCTATGGAAACAAAGGACCGGTTCCTCGCGAAGAAATACTATCAAAGGCTTATTGAATTAGAACCTGAAGTAGTGGCGCCGTATCTGGTTCTGGGAAAGATGGCTTTTCAGGATAATGACCTTCCCCAGGCGGAGGATTTTTTCTCCGGAGTTCTTGAGCGTGATGCGAAAAATTATTCCGCGTATTACTACATTGGGCTCATTTCAGATGTCAGCGGGAACACACAGGATGCTTTAGCCGGTCTTGAGAAATGTATTGAGCTGAATCCTGAGTTTCTTCCCGCCTATTATAAGAAAGCGATGCTCCTTATGGGGTGTGGGGATTATCAAAACGCGGTTGATTTACTCAAACAGTATTCTCTATCCCGGAAAAACTACCCGGTACTTCTTGCATTAGGCGATTGTTATGTTGAACTGAATCAGCTTGATAAGGCTTTTGTTGAGTGGCAGGCAGCTATTGATACGTTAACAATCAACACAGATGCAGACCGTGAGAAAGCCGCGATAGCTAATGAACGGCTGGCCAGGTTGGAGAGGGTAGATTAATGCGGCAAATAAAAAATGGGCTTCTGTCCCTGTTCCTGTTTTTCCTTACATCTTCTCTCTTCAGCATCGAGATTTTTTTAGCGCCGGTTTATCAGTTTGAGCTTACCGGTGAAGCAGGAACCTTCCATAAAAAGGACCCAACTGGAGATCTCTATAATTTGCTTCAGCAGCGCCATGATGGCGGTGCGTTACAGGTTACCATGCTGCCGAAGTCGAAGGTTGGTGTTCCTCAGACCTTGTTGGATGTCGCTGAGTTATGTGAATATCATGGAATACAATTTCTCCTTTATGGTTACATAAAAAAAACAAATCATTCCTATGATGCTGAGATTAAACTTTACGATCATGAAAAACATGAAATACGGTATGTATTCTACGCGAAAGATAATCTTGAAAACTATGAAAGAATGTTAAAGGACCTGCGCGGGAAAATCATTGAATATTTCTATACCGATTTAGGATTATCTCCTACGGAAGAGGATAAGGAAGCTGAGGAAGGATATATCGGGTTAAATTTTGGCTTAGGTTATTGGACCCCCATTGGCAGTTGGAGCAGCTTTCTTTCAGGAATAGTTACTACAGATCTTGGCGCGCATCTTGTCCCCGTCAATCCCCTGTTTGAGTGGCAAAAATATTCGTTTTTTTTAAGGTATGGGCTTATTGTTTCCTACGCGCTTGGGATGAACAAGCCGGACTATGAAAGCTTTTACCTTCATCTATTCCGGATCAAGGTCCCTGTTGATCTTTGCGCGCAATGGTATGATCGGCATTTAATCTATTTCTCTCTGGCACCCCAATTACAATTTGACCTTTTAATTCAGGACCGTTTGTATGATGGCCCCTTCACAGGGAAGACTTCCGTTATGGGGCTCTCACTCGCGATCGGATATGAGTACCGGTTTGAAAACAGTAAGTTCGCGTTGGGATTATCAAATACCTTTGATTTCGCTTTTTACTCAAATGCACAAATTATTTACCGGCCTTTTGTTTACGGTGTTTATCGTTTTAATCCTATAAAATCAGGAGAAAAAGAAAGTGAAAACCCTTAAAAAAACAGCATTTATTATCCTTACGGTTTTTCTGGCCTCATGCGGAGATGGATTGTTTTTTGATATGGACCGTGTGAACAGAGACCCTGTCGTGAGTGAGCCGATCGCGCGTTCCTTTATTGATGAGTACAAAATCTATTTAACCTGGGATGAGGACGAGGCTGCTGATGAATATGTTCTCTATCGGGCTGAAGACACCGCTTTTTCAACCTACAGTATTGTGTACCAGGGCACTGATACCGCCTTTACCGACTCAGACTGCGGTGATGAGAAAAGATACCTTTACACTCTTGGAAAGATCAAAGGTCAACAGTTGTTCGGACCCTCGGAACCGGTCCTTGGAGTCGGCAGTAGTGTATGCCGGGATGAACATGAGGAAAATGATTGCAAAAACCTTGCAGTGCCGTTGTTAGGCGGATTGACAGCAAATATTTTCTATTACCAGGATTCTCAGGGAAACAGTATTGAAGACATCGATTGGTACAGTATCACGATACCACCACATATGAGAGCGAATATTCTCATTGTGCAGACGAGTTTCATCGGCGATCCATCTCAAAACAGTCCCATGGTCTTTTATCTCGAAGGAAGTGATCCTTATCCAATTGTGAGCGATGCGACGAATCCGGTGGAGAACCTCTCTAACGAAGAGAAAACATACTTATTTCGGGTATCTCCGGACCCGAGTGAATTTGTCAGCAATCCGGATTTATCCGGCGGGGCCCTCATTGATTACACAATGACTCTGCACTCGATGAATAACTTGTAAAAAGGAATTGCTATGAAAAAGTTTATTTTATTAAAACTGATATTTTTATTATTTGTCCTGACCCTCATATTAACCGGCTGCCCGTTTACAACACCTGGCGGAGGATGGGACCCCGGCGCGATAGATGATACCGATTTCCAGGAGGCGGCGGTCCTCTTTCAGGAGGATGAGGAAAGCGGCGACACCGTTTTCATGACAAATGACAATGCGTATTGGGGACCCTATGGGTATACCCTGTGGGCAAAGAAGGGGGATGAGGAAAATCCCTTTTCCGAAATAGAGGTAAAAGCATCCAAGATAACCGGAGATGATGTCGCCGGCTATGGAATTATTTTCTGTCAATACAATGAAACAATGCTCATCGTGATGATAAACAACAGGAAAGAATTTATCATCGGTGAGGCTGTCAGCGCCGAGTTTACCGTTATCCAGGAGTGGACAAAAACAGATCATCTTCGTGAAGGCTACAATCAGGATAACCTGATAAAAGTAACTTATGACAGCGGGACAGAGCTTTTCTCCCTTTTTCTCAACGGGCAAAATGTCCTGACCTTCCGGGACGAAAAAGCCCTCTTTCATAGCAGCGGATACTACGGGTATATCGTGGTGATCTCCCCAATGGATGAGTTTCCCGAAATACCTGTCCATGTTGTATTCCACCGAAACCAGGGTGGCGAGTAGTGATGATCTGGAAAAAACTAACAGCATTATTCACACTTGAGATTTTCATCCTTACCCTGGTCCCGATACCGGTTTTAACTCAGAAAATAAATCCGGCAGCTCCTCAACGGATTGAGGAAACAATAGGGGAACAATTTTCCGGAGTGATAACCCCCGAAGAGGGGGGCGTGCTTGAGTTTGAGGGTGTCCGCCTGGAGGTCCCACCCGGAGCGGTGACAGAAACGAAAACGCTTACCATTCAAAGACTTGCTGGTGTTCATCGCCTCCAGGACGGTATGGTCAATGTAACTGACGGAGCAAATGGATATCGCTTTGGTCCACACGGAATTCAGTTCGAAAAGGCGATTAAGGTAACTCTTCCATTTGATCCGGAGATAGCCGAATCGAAGGCGGCCCTTTCCAATCTTTATACCTATTTTTACCATGAAGAAGAGCGGCGGTGGGAAAGGCTTGTAATGTTCTCAATTGACGAAAAAGAAGGAACCGTTACGAGCCTGACCGATCATTTTACCGATATGATCAATTCCACCCTGCAGCTTCCCGAGAGTCCATCTCCAATCGATTTCAATATTAACAGTATCAAAGACCTGGAGGCGGCCAATCCGGCATCAGGGGTCTCGCAGGTATGGGGCCTTGAACCGGGACCATTCGGCAGCGCGTCTTTTCAGGTCCTGCTGCGGCTTCCACCGGGAAGGGGAAAGGCGACCCCTCAGCTCGCGATAGGCTACAGCAGTGAAAACGCCAATAGTTGGATGGGATGGGGGTTCGATCTTTCGGTCGCCAAAATCACCATTGATACTAGATTCGGCCTTCCCGATTATGAGCGGGAAGACACCTACCTTCTTGAAGGGGAGGAGCTGGTGTGTACCGGGTCCTCGGGGAACGCAAAACTCTATCGACCCCGGGTTGAAAAAAGATTTCAAAGAATACGATGGATCAGGACCGGAGGCGAAGATTATTGGGAGGTGGCTGAGAAAGATGGATCGGTACGCGTCTTCGGAAAAGGGGCCGGCTGGATAGGCCCTGACAGGGACAACCGCAACAAAACATATATCTGGTACCTTACTCAATTCAGAGACGCGAACGGGAATACCGTAAATTATCAGTATGATTATGACGCGGCAAACAAATATGTTTATTTAGCGAGCGTTACCTACTCGGGGTATGACAGTGGTTCGGACCAGGAAACGGGAAAGTACAGAGTAGATTTTATTGTAGATTCCGGATCCCGGCCGGACAGAAGGATCGACGCGCGGGGTAAGTTTGCTTCGAAATTAACCGGGTTGCTTACGGGGATAGAAATCAGCTACCGGGGAACGAAGTTTCGCGGTTACGAATTCGCGTATCGACAGAATGAGTTCAAACAGACGGTGCTTGCAAGTTATACCGAAAAAGACGGGGCCGGAAATGGCTTTTACACCTATGGGTTCGATTATCACAGCCTCCCCGAAAAAATCGTAGAGGGTGCTGTTGTCGGCTATGAAGGTTTTGGGAGTGAAGAAAAGATATGGGGTGCCGCAAATGAAAACTTCAATGAATTAAGCAAGACATATTCAACCTCCGCAGGGGGGAGTTTGTATACCGGCATATGCATCCCCTTTGTCGCTGAAGTAGGAGTGCGCGGGGGGATGACCTTTGGCCAGACATTGACCGGGTCCCGGATGATGGATCTGAACGGAGATGGTTTATTGGATATCGCCTGGAAGGAGGGGGAAGAACTAAAGGGATATCTCAACCAAAACGGGAGTTTCGATACCTCTGTTATTTATACTATTTCAGGGTTCAATGTTCCCTTTAATAAAAACTCTCAGAAGTCGTTCAGTCTTGG
>JAGLYY010000032.1 GCA_023131935.1 Spirochaetales bacterium
AATTTTCAAGGATCGTAATCTCCACCCGGCGGTTTTGCCGTTTTCCCTCTTCGGTGGTATTGGCCGCAACCGGCTGGGTTGCGCCAACTCCCTGAATAATCAACTCTTCAGGCTGACGGGCGCCTGCTGAAAGGAGATATTCCCCAACAGCCTTTGCCCGTTCGATTGAGAGCGTTTTTCTCCCCTCCTCGGTTCCCGCGAGGGCAGTATGACCGACGATGAGGATATCCCTGCCAGGATAGTTTTTCAGGATTTGCGCGATTTTTTCCAGTTTTCTCTGTTCAACGGGGGGAAGCCAGGCAGAATCGGGTGGGAACTGGATATTTTCAAGCACCAAGGTTATTCCCTCTTCGGTGATATTCACCTGAGTATCCTCTACCCCCTTTTCTTCGATCGCGGATTGTATTTCGGAAGCGATCTCGAGGCGGTTCATTCGGGAGGATTCGATCACTTCAGCTTCGGCTTTTCCAATATACTCCACCGAATCACCTGAAGAGAGCTCGATGATGATGTCGAATTCTTCCTTATAAAAACAGGGCCGGCCGAGCTCGTGATCCCAGTAGATGATCTGCACCGATTTACCAACAATCCGTATTGGATGCAGCCCGGAAGAACTCGCCACAGGAAACCCCTGATGAAAAACGGCGTACCGGACTAAGATTATGTCGTATATTTTCCCTTCAAGTTCCCCTTTCCCAAGATATTCATACCCGACCTGCACCGGAAACCGGTAAGCCTCTGTGATCCCAAAATTTACCCTGAAATCATGAACCTCCCATCCCTCAGCAACCCAGGTGTCCCCGGGGGAGAGATCTTTGTCGGGAAAAACCGGTACGTCCCGGACCACCGGCATGTAGTATTCAGGTGCGATATCATAGTAACCCTGGCTGTCCCGCCAGAACTCCGATTCATACTCCTGTGCCCATTCAAAGACATTCTGGCTGCCTGAAGTCCTTTCAGAGGTTAGAAACCTGGCCCGGATCAGGCCGGAATCGCCTTTTGTCTCCACCACTTCAATAGAAATACGGTTCAGGATGTCCGCCCGATGAGAAAATACTCCATTTATATAGACCTCTTCATCTACCCTGGAAAGGATTCGAAACTGCTCCCCTTTTTCATAGGTAAATCGAAATTCCGTGGCTCCGAGAGCTGAGAAAGAGGTTAACAGCAATATTAAAGTTATTAATCCTCTCATTATCTTATTTACACCCCCGTAAATTAAAACTTATCCTTCCTTGACAAAGGAATGCACTGTTTATATGTTTACTTCATAACGGTCAATTACGGGATAATCATGTGATTCAGAAGTACACCAAGCCGAGCATCGATGAAGAAATTCGCGTTCTTATACATAACGCAGGTTATCAGCACCCGACAGCCCTCCAGTCAGCTGCAATCCCCCTTTCCCTGACAGGGAAGGATTGTATCATTGAGACAATCGGAAGTCCCGGTAAGACCGCCGCAATTCTCATTACCCTGTTAATGGGTTCTTCCACAGATACTTCCAGTCTCATACTTACCTCTTCGGCAGATAAGATCCGGAAGATCAAGGGACAGTGGAGGAACCTGACTTTAAAGTCGTCCCGTCATAAGGAACTCTGTTCCTTAGGTCTCGATGATGATCTTAAAAAGGAATTGAAACAACTTTCCAGTGATCCCGGCATCATCGTAAGCACAGGGGAGAGATTTATTGACCACTTGCGGCGGAATAATCTTTATTTTAAAAACATATCGACAGTTGTCATAGATGTCCCGGAACATCCGGAAGAAGGAGGATTTGACAAAGACATCCAGTTTATCTACTCAAAATTATCCAAAAAGGTGCAAACAATACTTTATGCGTCGAATCATGAAGACGCCTCATGTTTTGAACCTTTATTACGCCGTCCTCAAGTCTTGACATCTGAGAACTGGGATCCTCAGGAGTCGGAATTGTTACAAACCCTACAGGAGACAAAAAAGGTAGCTATGAAACGAAAAGAGTTTTCCCTTAACGAAGACAGTATTAAAATGAGAATTCAGACAGTCATTAAACACATCAAAGAAGATGAAAACCCCGACGAATTAAACGCTTATAAGAAATTGATACGACGTTATTCCCCCATAACACTCCGTAGTTATATTACCGCTTATCTGTTAAAAGAAGCATCAGGCTCCCCGATAACAGGGGGACAGTTAAAGACCCTGTTTATCAGTGTTGGAAAGAACCGCAGGATTTACCCCAAGGACCTTGTAAAACTTTTCAGTTCTGCCCTCCATATTGACCAGAGTGAGATTAAAAACATCAAAGTCCTTGAAAACTATTCCTTTCTCGAAATCCCTGATAAAACAGCCCGAAAGGCTATAGATATCCTTGATGGATCTGACTTCCGGGGACGCAGAATCACCGTGAATTTTGCAAAAAAGAGAGAAGAAAGAAAATAACTCCAACCCTTAAGGCTTGTTGGTCTTCCTGATGTAAGATCAACAAGCTTTGGGGGCATACCACTCATATCACACTGCGAAGAATAAGAATGAGAATCCAGTAGTTAATCAGTATCCCGGCGAGAAAGATTGCTATTGAGGATATTTCATATTTCTCAGCCTGCCGTTGGCATTGCCTCGCAAGGAGACTGGGGTGTCCTGGAATAGCAAGGGATTCTACCATCGGATCAGATGCCGAATATTCATCACCTCCCCCTTCCATAAAAAAAGCATACCAGTCCCCTCCTCCATCAATACCAGGATACCTCCCTCTCCAGGTAATCGGATTTCCGGTCTTTGCCGCGGCTTCCTCCTCGGAGACACACAATTCCATCCTGTAGGTCCCTCCGTCAGGAAGAGGGGCTTGTAATGTCCTCTCCTCTCCGGTTAGCGAGGAGAAATAGCGTAATGGGAGTCGAAGGAGGTCCCTCTCTGCCCTGAGAATACGCCCCCGTTTCCAGAGAGCGCGGTAAAGGAAAAAGAATCCCGCGCCAGGGGGAAACAATGGCAGGATTGGTGTTAATGCGAAGGTAAAGGATAACAAAGCTGTGGATTTGAGCATGGGATCACGAAGAAAGATATAGGTTAAAAGGAAGAGGGAGAGAGATCCGGCAATTAAAGCAGCGGGAGTAAAAAGGTTCCAATATTCGTTTCGATGCCGTCCCGTGGAAATAGCCCTTCGGAGAATTTCTGCCATGGAACCATCGTAAATCAACACCATGAGATCAGTCCCTTGTGCCGATTTGAATATCCCCGTCCCCCCTTCCACCAGGAGAGGACCACTCACTACCATCTCAGTTCCCTCTGGAAGTGAGGAGATCCTACTCCATGAGACCTGTCCCGGCACCCCCTCAAGGAGGTATTCCTCCCGCATCTCCAACGATTCCGCCAAGGGGGAGGAGGAGAGGAGATATACTGTGACATTAGACAGATCTGCCCGAACTGTGAGTTCTTCGTTTCTGATCCAGACGGTGTCATCCTCTTGAATTGCCTGAAGGTATCCCAGAAAACGATACTCCCCAAGTAATCCTCCCCCCCCCTCCCGGATAGTTTTAAAATCGATCCGGGGAAGAAGTGTGCTCCCTACCACTCTCCTCCTGAAATGCCTCCATTTGCTGCGGACCAGAAAAGCCCCCACTCCCGGCAGTCCCAGGTAGGCGAGCACCGCAATCAGCAGGATCAAGTATTCAAGATTGTTCACTTGCGATTACCCCATAATTCAACTACTATTACTATAGCATGGTTGAACGTATCATAGTAGGAAGCATGAG
The DNA here is from genome assembly GCA_023131935.1 of Spirochaetales bacterium. Classification (GTDB taxonomy): domain Bacteria; phylum Spirochaetota; class Spirochaetia; order JAGLYY01; family JAGLYY01; genus JAGLYY01. The sequence goes on from JAGLYY010000032.1 coordinate 3,735, forward strand.
TACAAATGCTTACCTCTATTCGGAATGGAAAAAAGAATGCATTATCATCGATCCCGGTGGTGACGCTGAAGCACTCATCTCCCATATGCTGGTAAAGAATCTGAAACCCCGGGGGATAATTCTTACCCATGGTCATCTTGATCATCTATCCGCGGTTGGGGAAATTAAGGCCCATTTCCAACAGATGGGAAGGAATGTCCCTATAGCGATCCACCGAAAAGACAGAATCTATCTGGGATCCAGAGGGATCGGCACTCATCAGCAGAGCCTTCAGGAACTCGGCCTTGATCTTGAGTGGATTTTGAAAGAAATACCGGAAATTCTTCCTGATGCGGATATTCTGCTGGAAGAGGGGGATTCCCCTTTCAATTCGGGCCTTCGAGTTATCCACACCCCGGGACATACCCCAGGCAGCATCAGTTTGTACAGTGAGAGCCAACAGGTTCTTTTTACAGGAGATACTTTGTTTTTTGAAGGAATTGGACGCACTGACCTACCGGGGGGGAATCTTGCCTCGATTATCAATAGTATTGAAAAAAAGCTCTTCACCCTGCCGGAAGATACTCGGGTATTTCCCGGACATGGCCCTTTTACTACTTTGGAGCGAGAAATTCAGCATAATCCTGCTGTACATGTTTAGGCAAGCATATTAAACATAAGGCCGCTCTGAGTTCCGGGCAGGGTGTAAGGCGTTTTTACACGGACCATCTCGGTATGAAGTTCCCTGGCATACTGCTCTATAAGCACATCCAGAGATTCAGGGTCCAATCCCCGGACATTCTCCCCTTGGGGGGAGGTCTGTTTTTCCCCTTTGATTTTAACCAATCTGTCAATAATGGCATCCAGACTTCGTAATTTCCTCAGAGAAAGCCCCCTATTCCCTGAAGGCGCGGGAAACCCCGAAACATGCTTAAACCGGGCAAACCATGATTGATTCCGCCGCACCGGCATAAGAATTCTCCCCCGCGAATAACGCACTCTGAGGATGTTTGAAACGGGAACTGTATTAATTGGTATTGCGCTGATCTCCATACCATCCTTCCTCTATAAATATCGGAAAGAGGAGGTGTCAGTCTTAGGGATTCTCAACAATATTATCTTGTTCTGCGCTCTTCACTGTTCTGGCAATTGATACACAAAAGAACGTAGGGGATCGCTTCAAGCCGTTCTTCCGGAATATGACCTCCACAACGGAGGCAATTGCCGTATACACCATTTTCAATTCTGCCAAGAGCCGATTCAATGAGGGAAAGCAGGCGCCTGTCCCTGGAATTGAGGGTTTCCAGAATTGTTCGGCTTATGTCATCGGCAGCAAAATCAACCGTGTCTTTTGGTTCCATATCGTGGATCATTTCCTGGAATTCCACACTTTCAGAGGCGAGAGATTGTATAATATCCTGTTTCGATTGGAGAAGGGCGTCTTTCTGACGATTTTCAAAAACCTTTTTCATATCTGTATTCTATCAAAACTTTGCAGGAAATAGTATAAAAAAATAGTAAAATATCAGCCGGTTGACAAATCAGTATGATTTCCATAGTATGGGTCAGTATTCATTCGCTTTCGGGAGGTCACGTGGCAAAAGAGGAAGCCATAGAAGTTGAGGGTATCGTAAAAGAATCCCTTCCCAACACCATGTTCCGGGTGGAACTGAAGAACGGTCATTTAATACTTGCACATCTTTCCGGAAAAATGCGCAAGCATTATATCCGTATTGTTCCCGGCGACAAGGTTCGAGTTGCCCTTTCTCCCTACGATCTGACCCGAGGAAGAATTATCTACCGCGAACGGTAAAATATTAACACTACCTTCCGCCATCCGGCAGGTTACCGAATTCCCGAACTTTTCCTATAGTTTTATCTAGAATGATCTGGTCCCGATCTACCCACCCCTTCAGACCATAACTGGTTACAACCAGGTAGAAATCTCCAGAGGAACCCAGGACCCGGAGGGTCAATCCTTCAGGTAAATCAAGCCAGAAAGCCGCGTCCTGCCTTGGAATCCGTTTCATCTCCGAAGCCTCAATTCCAACTACACCGTTAACCCTGCTCCTGTTTCCGATAGTGTATAATAGTCCGATTGCCGCTCCTATAGTGAATAATCCAAACATGATAATAATGATTATTTTTATGCTTCCCAACCGAAACAATCCCCATATTGCGAAAAGAGCTGCTAAGTTTATGAAAAATATAAGAAGAAAAAAGAATATATCCGGATGGACCGGCAATACAGGTGGAACTTGTTGATCCAGTCCAAGTTCACTCTGAATCGTCTCCAAGGTCATCCTGATTTTTTTCTCCATTGGGGCATAATAAAGAGCGGTACGAAGATGGTGTATTCCTTTACCTGGATCATCAAGTTTGTAGTAACAGAGGGCAAGGTTATAGTGCAGAGCCGGATTTTCGGGATCCTGATTCAGCCCCTCTTGGAACTGGGCACGGGCTTTATCGTACTCTTCCTCCTCATACAGGGCGCACCCCCTTGATGTAGAGGAATAATCTAATTCATCCTGAGAACCTGCGGCAAGGAGAAGAATGATTGACGCAAAGAGAAATAGTTTCTTCTTCTTAAGGAGGAGGAAAATGAAAAAAAGAAGAGGACCGGGGATTAAGAGGAGATAATACCAGCCGTTGCCCCAGGCAGCGGAACTGTGAAAGGAGGCTGCCTCTTCAGCGGATAAAGGGTGAAAATGAACACTCGGGATTTCTCCTGTTTCAGATAGTGATTTCTCTACCGGAAGAGAAATCACCTGCTGCAATTCGGTATGAAATTCCTGCCTTATTGGATCATAAGCAGGGAAAGGGGGGGCAATGATAGTTTGACTGCCCGGTGTCTCAAGGAGAAACCGGTAGCGATTTTCCCTGTATCCCCTCAATCCCAGGAGATCAGGGAAATACTGCTGAACTTCTTCAGTATCAAGCAGGGTTGCCCCACGGAAGGTTGGTTCAGGGATCTGTAAATAGTGGAGATTCCCGGTACCGGATATTCGAATAGTAATAAGGAGTTCCTCACCTTGCCGGTATAGTTCCCGTTTTTCCAGTGACAGGGTCCTGGTAAGATCACCGATGGCTCCGGTCTCCTCCACCTGTTCCGGCAGCGGTATTACCGTAATGCTCCGGGCAGGGACTCTGCCTGTCAACCCGGCAGCATCGATTAATGCCAAGGGGATCTCCACCCGCCCGGTTCTGGTAGGGGTAAAGAGATAAGATCCGGCGGGAATATCGTAGAGGAGGGCTCCCCCCAGCTCCCGCTCTTTTATCTCACCCAGACCTGAAAGTTCCTCCAGAGCCCCTCCCTTGGGGGCATTTACCCGTACCCTGTCGATGAGCAGAATTTCCTCCTGCTTCAGAAGAGTCAGAAGGAGGGGAATTGCATCCCCGATAAAATATTCCCGCTCCGGAATTACCCATTCCCCGCTGAGAGGAATAACCAGCTGCCCGTTTTGGTACACCCCAACCCGGATAAGAAGATCCCCTGTCTGCAGGATTTCATCGCCGGAATGTATGGTGAATCCTGGAAGAACATGACGTCCCGCCCGCCTGGCGCGAAAGGAATAGGTAATCCGGGTGCGATCCCTCCGGTTTCCATCATCTCCGAATTCCGTATTACCCCGGATCGATGGTCCGCTGTAAAGGGATATCTCCGGTGGCAGAGAAAGATCCTCTACAGAGACCAGAGCAGGGTCCGGTTCATCAACCAGGATTTTCACGGTGAATCGTTCCCCTTCAACAACAACCCCGGGATGAATGTTAATACTTTCAATCCCCTCATCCTGGGCGGGCATGGTAAAAACAGATATGCATACAAATAGAGTTGCCAGCAGCCTCTTTCTCACCAATCCAGCTCCTTTGCCGGTTCCTCCGGCTCGGGAGTTTCCCAGGATTCCCGATGACGGATGTACTCCAGGACCCGTTCAACATCATCTCCGGGGGTGGTTTTCCCTGTCCCACTCTGGGTAGATTGCGATGCCTGGCGGCTCCCCTGGCGATTTATCTTCTGAAGGCAATACTCCAGATTAACCTTGGCGCCGATATCTCCGGGGTCCAATACGAGGGCTTTGCGAAAGGAAACATAGGCCTCCTCATACAGTCCCAATTCATAGGACAATACACCCTGATTAAAGAGAACCCTGAAAAGCAACCTGTTGTCGCCGGTATCAAGAGAGCGGACCCACTCCTCCCTCGCGGCCTCCGGCTCACCAAGGGCGTGGTAAACATTGCCAAGGTTATAGGAGATGTATCCGGTGTGAATGTTTTTCTGAAGTACCCGGAGGTAGGCAATATTTGCCTCCTGGTATTCTCCCCTGGTAAAGGCATAGTTGCCCTTAAGAACCTCTACATGAGTTTCGATCCCTCCACAGGAGAAAAAAAGGACCACTACAACAAGGCCCAAAAGAATCGTTAGAAAAGATCTTTCCATCGTGCAATCCTGATAATCAGATTCATGAGCAAACTTAATAGTGCCACTGCGAGGTAACCTCTGTATATATCCGTCGATTCCAACCGGAAACCCCTTTCCATACCCGAAAGGGTTTCCTCTTCGATAGTCAAAAGGAGTTTTCCCAGGGCAAGCCGGTCCGTAAGGTTAAAATACTGGCCGCCGGTTATTTCAGCAATCATCCGGAGTTCTTCATCCCGGAGGAAAGTATTAACAATTTTCCCGCTGTCGTTTTTAACAAAAGTGCCATCCTGCAGGGGAATGGGAACTCCCTTCGTATCTGCGGCCCCAATGGTATGTATGATAATATCCCTCTCTTTTGCTGCCTCCGCAGCGGTTAGCGGGTCCCCTTCAAGACTGCCGCCATCTGAAAAGAGGAAAATCATCCTGCGGCTTTCTATCGATTCCGGAAAAGATTCAATAGCTTTCCGGATACCGGCTTCGATATTGGTACCGGGAGAGGTCAGAATCCCTGTGTTCAGTGCACCAACGAACGCGGAAACAGTTTCGGTGTCCTCAGTTAACGGGATCACCTGAATTCCCGCCCCTTTAAAAACAGTGACCCCGTACCGGGCTTCTCCAATACCGTCGATGAGTCCATGAATTATCTCAGAAGAGCGTCTCAACCGGTTTGGTGATATATCCTCTGCAAGCATGCTCCGGCTGATATCAACAACGAAAATTACATCGAGACCTTTCGGTTCATAACTGACCGGATGTTCTCTGCCGGAAAATCCGGCAAGAGCGAGAACGAGGAAAACAATAAACAGAGTAAAGGTAAGGGAGGAAAAGAACCATTTTATTACAAAAACCTCCATCAGCCTGCCGCTTCTCCAGCGCCCCCCAATGGTTTGAAGGTCCTGTTTTCCGGTGAGATAACGTCGCCATAGAATCAACCAGACAGGGGGAAGGATGAAAAGGAGCCAGAAGACCTTAGGAAATTCAATCATGGCAGAACTTCCCGAAGCAACCATTTCCGGAGTAAAAAATCACCCAGAATCAAGATAAGACTTAAATAGATAAGCTCCCGATGGATGGGAATCCTCGAGATTTTTACCTTTACCCTCTTTTCCATGGTCTCAACTGAATCGATTGTCCGGAATACTGTCTCAAGCACTCCCGGGCTCCTGGTTGAGAAAAACCTTCCCCCCGTTATTTCAGCGATCCTTTTAAGGAGATCTTCATGGAGGGAACTTCGATAGGTACCGCTGAAAACTTTACCGGTTTCAGGATCGGTAAACTCCAGGGGAACATTCCCTTCAGAAGCGATTCCGACAGTATAAATTCGGATCCCAAGCTGTTTGGCAATTTCTGCTGCCGATAAAGGCATGATCTCCCCGGCATTGTTGTCCCCATCGGTAAGGAGAATGATAACCTGCTCCTTCGCAGTGCTCTGTCTCAGGTGAAGGCTGGCAACTGCAATCCCCATTCCGATGGCGGTACCATTTCCCAGCTCCATAATCTCGAGAGAATCGATCCGATCGTTGAGATTCCCATAATCGAGGGTTGGAGGAGTACGGAGGGCAGCTTCTTTTCCAAATGTTACCAGTCCGATAGTGTCGTTTTCCCGGCTATTAATAAAGCGGTGTATCACCTCTTTTGCTGATTCAAACCGGTTTACCGGAGGAAAATCCCTGGCACCCATGCTTGGTGATTCATCAAGAACTATCATGATGTCCATTCCCCTGGAGAGAAAAAACCTTTCCTGTTTTACAAGGCCGGGGCCGGATATGGCAACAATGAGAAAAAATAGGCCAACCCAGAAGAAAAGAGCGGAAAGAAAAACAACAGACCGGGTCCAAAAACCGACACCACCGATCTTATCTTCCTTCCAGACGGCAATAGAAAAAGCAAGCCGCCCTCCCCGGTTTTTCCAAAAATGGCGCAAATAGATAACCACAGGAATGAAAACCAACAAGATCAGATAGAGGGGCTTATCATAGGTCAGCATGGGGTTTTTCCTCTGAATGTTCAGATTTTTGAAAAAGAACTTCCAGCGTTTTGCCAAATTCAAAGACCTGGTTCAGGTCTTCTTCAATCCGCTCCTGTGTAACATCGGCACCGCTGAATTTAACCTCATCTCCAAATCTCATAAACCGGGAAATATTTTTGGTCAGCTGGTCCTCTTTCAGAATATTGCTGAGAAGAATATCCAGCTCCTCAGTTGTTATGGAAAGGACCCTTTTGCCGCTCCGCTGCTCGAGGTACTTTCGGAGGACACTGGTAAGCTCTATGTAAAAATCCTTCCCCTTCCGGGTCCCCAGCCCTTCGGCCAGCTCTTTTAAGCCTTTCTCAAACTGTTTATAGGGTTTTTTTACTTTTTGTTCCTTGAGAAATGCCAGTAATTTTCGACGCACATTACCCATGGCCGATAAAACAAGGATTGGCCCGCCAATGATGAGGGAACCTAAAACAGCAAGCAGGGTTCGGGTACCTGGTAATATCATCTGCCCCAAGGAGTTTACGAAGGATAAATCCCGTTCTTCAAGCAGACTTGCTGTGTGGATTTTCATTCCGCCAAGAGTGATGTCTCCCAGATCTAACTCCGGCAAGGTACGCGTCCCGGGATGGTAGGAGGAAAACTTAATTTCAACTATCACCCCGCTTTCGGTATGATCTACTACTACTGAATGATAAGTCATCCAGCTTAACTCCGGAAGTTCCCGCGGAGAGATTATCGTTGTTCCGGGTGTTAGTGAAATCTCAACCCGCAGTTCAACCTGGTCACCCACGTAGAAGATGGGTGGGATAAACAGGGTGCTGTTTATGCTGTAATCTTGCGGGAAGATACTACAGGGAATAATGAGAGAGAGGGCGCCGATAAGGAGGTATTTTCTCATCTGCCTTTTCTCCGGGTAAAGTAACCGATAAGCTGGGTAACAGGATCTTCAGCGGTATCAATAGTCAGGGTTGCTATTCCCAGTCTTCGACACTCCCGGAGCCAATAGGTGTGCTGGATATCCCAGAATTCATGGTATTTCCTGGTAAAAACAGTGGATTTACCACTGCTTACTATCCCCCCCCCTGTTTCAGGGTCCCGGAGTTCCATGAGACCGGTAGGGGGAAATTCATGATCCAGCGGATCACTTATTTTTACCGCGATTACGTCATGCTTTTTCGCAAGGATTCGAAGGTCCCTCCAGCCGGTACTGGTCCTGAAATCGGAGAGAATCACACAAATTCCCCTCCTTTTTAAAGAATCCTGGACCGTCCGGACCGCTAACCCTAATTCCGAGCCCTTCCCCACGGGTTGGATCGTAGCCATGTCCTGAATAAGCCGGTTTACATGTTTCTGACCCTTCGCGGGGGGGACCCATTTTACTATTTCATCGGAAAAAAACACCGCCCCAACCTGGTCATTATTTCTTACCGCCGCGAAAGCAAGCAGAGCCGCGATAACAGAAGCTGTGTCTGACTTATTCAGGTCTCCTCCACCAATATTGAGTGAAGCTGAAACATCTATGAGAAGAAAAAGAACAAGCTCCCGCTCCTCCCTGAAGGTCTTAATATAGGGTCCTCCCATCCGGGAACTTACATTCCAATCAATTATACGGGCGTCATCACCCTCTACATATTCCCGGACCTCATCAAATTCCATCCCCGGTCCCTTGAAAACTGATCGGTAATTCCCTGAAATAAGTCCCTCTACGAGACGGGAAGTAACAAGGGGTATATTCTTGATTCGCGCGAGGAGCTGAAGATTATCCATGGATCAGGGGACCTGTACCACCTGAAGAATCCTGTCGATGACATCTTCCGGGGAGAGCTCCTCTGCCTCCGCCTCATAAGAGAGGAGAATCCGGTGACGAAGTACATCATAAACGACAGCTTTAACATCCTCAGGAATAACATAATTTCGCCCCTGATAGAGGGCATGTATCTTTGCGCACCGGAAAAGAAACAGGGTCCCCCGGGTGGATGCGCCGAATTCGATGAACCGGGTATAGTTAAATCCTGTCCGGTCTTTCTGCCTGGAGGCGGTAATTATTGATACAATATATTCTTCAATCCGCTCATCAACCCTGATAGAAGCCACCAGGGTCCGGAGGTCTCTGAGCTGCCCGGAAGTCAGTACCTTGTTTACATAAATCCGCTTGGCGTTCCCCATTCGCTTGAGGATCATTAGTTCCTCATGGGGTTCGGGATAGTCTACTTTTAATTTCAGGATAAACCTGTCCAATTGTGCCTCAGGGAGGGGGTAGGTACCCTCCTGTTCAATAGGATTCTGGGTCGCCAGGACAAAGAAAGGCTCCTGAAGCCGGTACGTTTCAGTTCCGATGGTAACCTGTCGCTCCTCCATTGCTTCCAGCAGGGCTGACTGCACCTTGGCGGGGGCTCTGTTGATCTCGTCAGCAAGAATGATGTTGGAAAAGATCGGTCCCTTTCTCGGAACAAACTCACCAGTCTGCTGCCTGTATATCATAGTTCCAATTAGGTCCGCGGGAAGAAGGTCAGGGGTAAACTGAATGCGTTTATACTCAACGTCGAAGATTTCCGCGAGTGTCCGTACAGCCAGGGTTTTCGCCAAACCCGGCACACCCTCCAGGAGTACATGACCTCCCGCGAGAAGTCCCATGAGAAGACCATCTATCATTGCCGGCTGGCCAACAACTCGCCTGCCAATTTCCTGTCGGATCAGATCAAGTTGCCCGATAGCGTCTTTTATTTTTCCATCCAGACGGGTCATTTCCATTGATGCACCTCAAATTTTCTATTGATAACCTACCTTTTATACACTGCTTCACTCTCGTTTGCAAGATCGATAGCAGATATACTACAGTAGAGATAAGGAGACTTTCATGATTCGCAGGCCGACGGAACACCGTTTTCGCCTCATCAGCACTGATTTGAACAGCTTGTTTTGCAAAGCCCCCGGACATAAGATAGGACCGGAGGACAGGATAGTCATCTTCAGCGACCTCCATCTTGGAAACGGATCATCCAGGGATGACTTTCTTTCAAATGGGGATATCTTCCCTCAGGTTCTCTCCCAATATTACCTGAAACAAAACTATTTCCTTATTCTTAACGGTGATGTTGAGGAACTTCAGAAATTCTCACTTCACGACATCCTGGAAAAATGGCAGACCCTTTTTGATATTTTTACGGCCTTTCAATCACGAAACTCCATTATAAAAATAATCGGCAATCATGATTATGACCTTCTTCTGGCTCCAGAGCAGCCGGTCCCCCACATTCCCGCTTATCGTCTGCACTATGGGGAAGAGGACCTGTTCATTCTCCATGGACACCAGGCAAGCCCGACATACTCCAGGTACAATACCCTTTTCGGTTATTTTCTCCGGTACATTGCCACCCCCCTGGGGTTCAGGAATATATCGGTTTCCCACGACAGTGAGAGAAAAAAATATTACGAAAGCATGCTTTATGATTACTCAAGCTCCCGGGGCATCATCTCCATTATGGGTCATACCCACAGGCCCCTCTTCGAATCCCTTTCAAAAATGGATACTCTGAAATACCAGCTTGAAAACCTTCTCCGTGAATATCCAACAGCTAAGGCAGGAAGGAGGGAGGAGATCGCTAAAGAGGTACTCGGGATCAGACATGACCTGATTTCTTATCGAAAGAAAGGACAAAACGCAAACCAGGGCAACATCTACTCAAGGGATGTGGTGATCCCCTGCCTGTTTAACTCCGGCTGTGCTATCGGCAGACGGGGGTTTACCGGAATCGAGATAACCGGGAACATGATCTCCCTTGTTCACTGGTTCGACTCCGATTACGCCTCCCGTCACATGAGTGAGTATAAGAATTTTCAGCCCCTCAAAGGGACCCCCTACCTGAAACGGGTTATCAAGGAAGATAACCTGGACTACATCTTCGCGAGAATAAAACTGCTCAAGAAACCCGATCCTTAAGGCCTCTCCAATCAATCCGCCATTCCCTGTTCTTGAGACCATAGTGACTTCCATGGCTCATACAGATAGTTTTAGGACTATTTTCCTTAATTATCGCTTGACAGTTATCATATTTGCGGTAAATATGATAACTATGTATACAAGATTATTGCAACCCCCCGATAGTTCCATACTCTTGTTTGGTGCGCGTGGAACGGGAAAATCCACCTGGATTCGTCGTCATTTTAAAAATGCAGTCTTTTATGACTTACTGAACTCCAGGGAATCATTAAGGCTGGAACGCAACCCGGATATCCTTTTTAATGAACTTAAATTACTAAAAACCGGAAGTTGGGTAGTTCTTGACGAAGTGCAGAAGGTCCCTGCTCTTCTAAATGAAGTACATAGATTGATCGAATCCAGCGGTTTACGTTTTGTACTGTGCGGTTCAAGTGCACGCAAGCTCAAACGTACCGGAGTGAATCTTCTGGCAGGACGTGCAATCGTTACTCACATGTTCCCCCTTACTTCGGCTGAACTCGAACAGGATTTTGACGCGGATCGATCACTTATTTATGGCACACTACCCATAGCCGTTACCGGTAATGACCCGGAAGGTTTTTTAACAACCTATACAGATACATACCTTAAAGAGGAAATTCGGGCAGAAGCTCTTACAAGAAATGTTGGTTCGTTTTCCCGATTTCTTGAAATTGCCGCACGGCAGAATAGCCAGGTAACGAATATATCCAATATTGCCAGAGAGACCGCGGTCAACAGAACAACTGTACAGAATTATTTCGAGATTTTAGTAGATACACTAATAGGATATTGGATACAGGCATGGAAATTAAAACGACCAACCAAACAAATCTCTCATCCCAAATTCTATCTGTTTGATACAGGTGTTGCAAGAGCTTTATCCGGACGTCTGCCTTATCCTCCAACACAGGAAGAACTCGGCCCACTTTTTGAGAATATGATGTTTAATGAAATAAAAGCCTATCTATCCTATAAGAAGCTTCGCTATCAATTGTACTTCTGGCGTAATTATGACGGCATGGAAGTTGATCTTCTTTGTGAAACTAAAAATAGTTATGTAGCTATTGAAATGAAAGCATCACGTGAATGGCAAAAACGATTCAATCGCGGTTTGAACAGAATACAAATAGAATTAACACCAAATAAAGTTAAGTGTTACGGAATCTATCGGGGAGATCGCCCGGCAAGATTTGACAATGTTGATGTACTTCCTGTCATGCATTTTCTAAAAATGCTCTGGGACGGCAACATTATCGATTAATATTTCCGTCAATCAATTCCCGTAGAGCTTGTACAAATTCCATCAGGAGTTTTTGTATGGACTGGTTTTTATATACAGAGTATTCTGCTGTGCATGAATAAGACAGGGCGCTACATAGAAAGACAGTACCTTTTCCCCTATGCCGGTATGTTTTTAAATTTTGTGCTCTTTGGTATTAACGTTACTCTGATAGGGGCCACCATGCCTCTGATCCTTGCCGATTTCGGCTGGAGCTATACTACTATTGGGACAGTTCTGGCGGCCGGTTCGATAGGATATTTCTTTTCTACAATTATTTGTGGTTTTTTAATTAAAAAAATCGGCCCGCGCGCTGTTATTTGTGGCGGTCTGTTTATAGGCGCGGCAAGCGTATTTTTCTTTGGCTCATTGCCTTTTATCTGGCTCAACCTGCCGCTTAATTTTCTTAAAGGAGTCGGGATCGGCAGTGTTGAGGTTACGGTAAATTACAGTGTTGTACGCATGGAGCGAAAAAATGAGAATCATCTGATGAGTGTCGTTCACGCTGCTTTCTCAATCGGCGCGGTTATCGGCCCAATTATTATAGGCTCTATTCTGGCAGCCGGTGCTGGTTGGCAGACAGTATTTCGCTTGCAGGGTATTTTTACGGCGGGGATGGCCCTGTTCTCATTAACTATTCCCTTTAGCAGGCTTCATCCGGTTAATGAAGGCAAAGCTGAAAAGATATCCCTTAGACGGATAATGGGGCCAATGCTTGTATTTTCTTTTCTAACCATCCTTCTCTATGTTGCCGTTGAGATAGGAATATCCAATTGGATTGCCGAATACTTTACCGTTTCATTTCCGCAAACAAAGATCGGCAGTGCTTTCATGGTTTCTCTTTTCTGGGCGGGATTACTGGCCGGGAGACTTTTACTACCGTTTTTTGCGAAACGAATTGCTCTTCCGATGCAGTTAATAAGCCTATCAATTTTGACTCTGGTTTCACTTATTTTATCGATTGTTGCCTCGAATCCGGTTCCCGCGGCAACGTTCTTTGTCCTTACAGGATTGGGATGTTCTTCCATCTATCCACTGGTAATGACTATTGCCGGTCAGTATTTCAGAGACCATCAAAGCTTTATGCTGGGGGTGATATCCTCAGGCGGAGGCATCGGTGCTTTCCTTTATCCCTTTGTAATGGGGGCCATCGCGGACGCTTTCGGATTGACGGCCGGTTTCATTTTCCTGATAGCGTGTGGTTTTCTCCTTATCGGCTCGGTTCTGATGATGGCGAAAGGGCAGAGTGTTATCAGATCACGTTAAATTCCCTGGAAATTCAAAAAACAACTCGACTGATGTTACATTTCGAATTACTACTCGGTTTGTATTTAAAATATTTTTTTTATTTAATTAGTTTAAGTTGGAAGAATAGGTGATTGGTGGAACACGCCCCGGAAGGCTGGAAAACAGCCCATATGTTTTGCTTTAATTTCACTTGACTTTGATTTTAATTTTTCCTATCATCAGTATCAATATCTTAATTGAATAAAGGGATCATAATGACCGGTCGCGGAAATAATAATAATTTATTCTCACCTCCGCCGTATTGGCTGTTATGATCATTTAGCAATAAATGAAATACCAGACCGATACGAAAACGTATCGGTCTTTTTTTTTGGAGGAAATTATGTCTATTATTGCAAAAGCAAAAGAGTTGAGTAAGTTTGATGGAAAGAAGGTTAAAGTACAGGGCTGGATTTATGGAATCCGATCATCAGGGAAAATCTGTTTTCTTCAATTCAGAGATGGTACCGGAAAATTCCAGATTATAGCAGCAAGTAATAACCTTGGAAATGATGCTTTTGAACAGTGTAAAAAGATTCAAAGGGAAACATCTGTAATAATAGAAGGCACTGTCCAAAAAAATGATAAAGACAATGCAGGCTACGAATTGATTTCAAGCAACCTTACGATTATAGGTGATTCTCCTGATTATCCGATTACACCGAAAGAACATGGACCGGATTTTCTTCTTGACCGAAGACATCTGTGGATAAGATCTGTTAAACAGAGTGCTATTCTCAGGATAAGAAGTTCTTTAGAGTTCGCAGCTGTTTTATTCCTTCAGGAAGAAGGCTTTACTCGGTTTGATTCTCCTATTCTAACCCCTACTGCCTGTGAAGGTACTACTGATCTTTTCGAAGTAGATTTCTATAATACATCATCGTATCTTTCCCAAAGCGGCCAGTTATACAGCGAAGCAGGAATCTATTCACTCGAAAAAGTCTATACTCTCGGACCATGTTTTCGCGCAGAGAAATCAAAAACACGCAGACACCTTTCGGAGTTCTGGGGCATCGAGCCGGAAATGGCATGGATTGATTCCAAAGAAAATATGGCGTTTCAGGAACGATTTATAAAAAACATTTTATCGTATATCGCTGATCATCACGAAAAGGATCTTCAAATATTAGGACGTACCCCCGATGAAATCAGGATGCCCGATAAAAGATTCGAGATTCTTCTTTACGATGATGCTGTAAAAATACTTAGAAACGCAGGGTTTTCAATAGAGTGGGGTACTGACCCGGGTGTAGAGGAGGAGGAATATCTTTCAAACACTTTCGATGCACCTTTCTTTATTTATAAGTATCCTGTGGAGTGCAGGGCATTTTATATTGAGCCCGACCCTCAACGACCGGAAGTTGCCCTGTCAAGTGATTGCCTGATGCACGGTGGATTCGGTGAGATTATTACAGGCGGGCAAAGAGCATCAGATTACGGGTTTCTTGTTTCTCAAATAGAAAAACATGGCCTAAGCATTGATGATTTTAAATGGTATCTGGATCTTAGGAAATATGGATCGGTCCCTCACTCAGGATTCGGGATGGGGATAGAGAGGATGGTTCGCTGGATTTGCGATATCAGACATATAAGAGAAACAATTCCATTCCCCAGAACATTGAAGAGATTATATCCATAAAGCATGCCTCCGATAGTTCCATACTCTTGTTTGGTGCGCGTGGAACGGGAAAATCCACCTGGATTCGTCATCATTTTAATAATGCAGTCTTTTTTGACTTACTAAACTTAAGTGAATCATTAAGGCTGGAACGCAACCCGGATATCCTTCCTGTCATGCATTTTTTAAAAATGCTCTGGGACGGCAGCATTATCGATTAATTATACGGACGGTTATTGCAGATGTTGGCCTAAAATACCTCTTGACTGCTTAGTCCGAAATGGCTATACTATGGATATACACGAGAAGGTGGTTATATGCATACGAAGATTCAAAAATGGGGTAATAGTCAAGGATTACGTCTTGCCAAAAACGTGCTGGAAGATGCTCACCTTGGAGTTGGGGACGAGGTGGACGTTGAGGCACGAGACGGCATCATCGTTATCGCGCCAATCAGGAAAATCCGCGGACGATATCGTCTCGAGGACCTTGTGGCGCAAATTCCCGAAGACTATCACGCCGGCGAAGTCGATTGGGGGGAGCCGGTCGGCAAGGAGACATGGTAGATGGCTGTTTATATCCCCAAACAAGGCGACATTATCGCCATCACTTTCGATCCCCAGTCCGGTCACGAACAGAAAGGGCGTCGGCCTGCTCTGGTTATAAGCAAGGACTTGTTTAACCGCAGCACCGGCCTGGCCATTGTGTGTCCCCTAACGAACACAGAACGCGGGTTTCCCTTCCACGTACCTATTCCGGAAAACAGCAGCCTGACGGGGTTCATCATGGTTGAGCAGGTAAAGTCAATCGACTTTCGTACTCGTCAAGCGAAGTACATCGAACGTGCCTCAGATGAACTGCTGGCAGACGTGTTATCGATATTAGATGCCTGCATCTACTGAGCATCCAGACTGGCAGGATCGCGTGGACCTCTCCAATCAATCCGCCATTCCCTGTTCTTGAGACCTTCGGGGCCATAATCAAGACCCATCTGTCCCCCGGGATTCATGATCCCCCGGGGATCGAAGTGGTTTTTCAATGCACGTAACACATCCATCTGTTCTTTACCAAGGTAATCCTCCATCCAGGGAGCTATCATCCGTCCAACTCCATGATGATGGCTTAAAGAACCACCGCTCTCAAGAATCGTGTCAAAAATACCTTTCTGGAAAGATCGGTATTCCTCAAGACTATCAAATTTCCCGAAAAAGATGAAATAAAGGTTTGTACCCTGGGAATAAAAATGACTTCCATGGCTCATACAGATAGTTTTCGGCCGGGATTTCACATAGGAACGTACCGCCCGGTGTATGGTATGCAGGTTCTCCCAGGTTACTGAAGTTTCCAGGGTATCGATCGTCAGACCATAATCATCGAGGTCCTCCCGCATATAGGGATCTCTGTACCTGCTGTGTTCCCACTCCTTCACCGGGTACCCTGTCAGACTCATTCCGCCAAAACGGCGAAATACCTTTTTCGATTTGCGGAGTACATTTTTCGCGAACCCCCGCTCCCCCTCGGTGCGTGAAAGAAGCAGACACCTCTCCATGGGCTTAAAACCGCGAAGATACATCAGGGTATCGAGGAAGGTGCCTTCAATTCCATAGAGTTTTAAAGCGACTGAAGTTTCCTCAGGATCTGAAAGACGGAATACTCCGGGCATCCCAAACTCACCCTGGCTCACCTCTCTTGCCGCGTCTACCCCTTTCTCCCAACTGGGAAAAATGAAGCACATCGGGAATTGGTTCTCCGGCATCCACTTAAAGATTTTTACCGTTAATTCTACTAATACTCCGAAGGTCCCCTCACAACCTTTCATAATATCGTTCAGCTTCGGGCCGGTAGCCTCCGCGATGAAAGTTTTTGTTTCAAAATTTCCCCGGGGAGTTACCCACTCCTGGCCGATAACAAGGTGATAAGAATCGCCGAAATAAGAGGATTGTTGTCCTGAACCCAGGGTAACAATCCAGCCGCCAACAGTTGAATATTCGAAAGACTGGGGGAAGTGGCCGCCTGTAAACCGGTGTTTTGTACCAAACTGTTCCGGCGCGTTATTGAGGACCTCCTCGAAGGCGGGACCCATCATTCCTGCCTGTACACGGCAAGTATGGTTTCTCTCGTTCATTTCAACAATTTTATTCATGTGAGTCTGCATCACCAGAGTTATCCCCCCCATGACAGGGCGGAAACCGAAGTTTACGGTAGAACCGCCGCCGTATACATATACGGGGATTTTATGCTCGTTACAGTAGACAATTATTTTCTGAACATCCTCTTTATTTCGGGGATGGACTATGAGATCGGCAACCTCTTTTATTTCCCTCTCCCGGAGTTCCCGGCTCTCTTCAGCTGTCTTTCCGGTAGAATACTTCAAACGATCATAATCTCTGGTACTAATGTTCTCCTCTCCAACGATTCCGCTGATTGCTTCGATATGCTGCTTCTGCAGCTTCAACGGAGAGTTTGGAAGTTCAACAATCTCATCCCCTTCATTCTTCCTGCTTTTAAAATCCTCATCAGTGAGACCAAATTCCTCTTTCACAAGTTTATAAAGCCTTCGATTTGGGTGTTTATACTCTTTTGGGTCTCCCCACTTGAAAATGGAGCGATAGCTCCCAGGTTTGGGAGGATCCTCTCTCCACTCCGGGTAGAAATCCTGCTTTCTGCTCATAGTGTTATCACTCCTTCTTGATTCAGATTACTTTTTCCGGATACCCGGTAATCTCCCGGAGTTCCTTGTACAGATGGTTTAATGACGGAAAAATCTTCTTGTACACCTGAAAAAGCCGCTCATAGAGAGCAACGTTTACCGGTTCGGGATGAAAAGTCTTCCCATGCCGGACCATCCCCTTTATCGATTCAGTAAACCCGGAATATAACCCGATTCCCACGGCGGTAATGATCGCTGCCCCGAGAGCAGAAGTTTCCCAGGTTTCCCCCCGAACCATTGGGCGATTAAAGATATCCGCGGAAATTTGACAAATCTCATCGCTCTGAGAAGCACCGCCGGAAACAGCCACAAGGTCGACATTTTTATGGGTAACTTTTTCGATCCGGTGAAGTCCCTCTTTCAGGGCATATCCCAGTCCTTCGATCATACCTCTGTACATATAGGCCCTGGTATGGACATCCCCGAAACCTATCATGGCCCCCCGGGCCGCGGGCTCTTTCAAGCCAGGTCCCCAGTAAGGCTGGACCAATAACCCCATTGATCCCGGCGGCACCTCTTTCAGCAATCGGTTAAGAACAATCTCAGGCGTTATCCCCTCCCGCTTCGCGTCGAGGATCTCCTTATACCCGAATTCCCGTCTGAACCAGCTGACCATCCAGTAACCCCGGAAGATTTCAACCTCAGGATTAAAATGATCCGGGATTGGCGCGGGATAGGCGGGCATAAAGCGGACCGGTTCTACGTACTTATGATAAGTTGTCTGGACCGTCGCGGTTGTACCGAAACTCAAAGAGACCATGGCCGGATCTACGACCCCCATGCCGATGGTTTCGCACCCTTTATCTGAGCCTGCGGCAATTACCGGTGTCCCCGGAGGGATACCGGTTGCTTCCGCTGCCTTCCGGGTTATCTCTCCTAACACCTGCCCCGGCGGGACAATCTCCGGAAGCTTTTCGCCATCAATGGGAAACATCCTGCCGGTGAGTCCTCCTGGTTTCGCCCAGACCATCTTACGGTAATCGATGGGGATGTGGCCGATCTGAGAAGCTATTGAATCAACGAACCGGCCTGTAAGGCGATGGTTTACAAACCCCGAAACCTGGAGATACTTGTGTGTTTTCTCCCAGATCGATGGTTGATTCTGAGCTATCCAGTTACATTTCCCATCGGCCTGGGTCTTACCGATCGCCTCATCCATCCCTACAATCCGGTAAATCAATCCTGTTAGTCCGCCGGGACGATAAACCGGTTTCGCTTTCCGCTGGTCCAGCCAGGTAATAACCGGCCGCAGAGGATCCCCCTGTTCATCAACATTGATCATGGAATCCCGTTGAGTCGTGACCCCTACTCCGCCAACACTCTCCATAAGAGCGGGATTTCGAAAACAGATAGCCCGGGAGGCAGCGCAGAGTTCAGTCCAGAAAATTTCCGGGTCCTGTTCGGCCCAGCCGGGCTCGGGAGAATTGTAAGGTTCGTATTCGATCTTTTCTTTTTCCAGGATCTCCCCTTCCGGGGAGAAAATGATAACCCTTATGCTCTGGGTCCCACAGTCAATTGAAAGAAGATTTTCAGCCATCGATCTTTTCCCTCCATTTCATATCATCTGTCGCGATAAGAGAACAGGACCCGTCGAGCAGCCCATTCACAACCACATCACCGGGAGTTACCCTTCTGTTTAGAATAACCTGATTAGCATGCTCCATGAGATTAAAAACTGCCGCAAGGGGGATTTTCTTGTCGGTCTGAACAGAAAGCCGGGGAAAATCGGGAAACACTGTAGCGACAGTGGTAGTGACGGTCCTCCGGGGATCCAGGATCTCCCCCCGTGCATAGGCGTCCCCCCGGAGACAGGCGTTCCCGGTTATCTCCAATGTTCCGGCCTCCGGTTGTGTTACGGTCATTCTGCACCCGCGGGGGCATTCAATACAAATCAACTGTTTCATCATTCCACCTCTTCCAGGGTAAAAGTCAGAAAATCATGATCCCCCCCCGGTATCTCCAGCTGGACATTCTCCATTTCAGGGGGTCGGAGAGCCAAAAAAAACTTCTCCTTAAGGATCCCCTCCCCGGTTGATACCTTAAGCCGGGTTTTATTCCGAACCCTGGAACTTCGAAAATAAAAGGTAACCTGCCGATCAGCATCAGCATCCACCTTCTGAGGGACCAGAACAAGAAAGGAACCATCAGACCGCACAGGAATAAGAGGATGGGTTCTTTTAACAACCCCCTTTTCTCTCTCTTCCTCTTGCTGTTTTACAAATTCCGCCGCGGATTTTCCCGCCTGCTCACCAATCACTGAAACGTAATCCACCAGGTCATTCACCATGAGGCTGTTGCCGCAGGAAAACAAGCCGGGGACAGAGGCCATCATGGTCTGATCCACTACGGGACCTCCGGTAACAGAATCGAAATCTACCTCAAGGTCTTTTAAGAATTCATTCTCCGGAATCAGACCCACCGATAAAATAAGGGAATCACAGGAGATCCTCCGCTCTGTACCGGGGACAGGTTTCAACTTTTCATCTACCTGGCACACTGTCACCCCCTCTACCCGGTTCCGGCCATGGACCTCAGTAACCGTACTGCTCAGGTGCAGAGGGATTGAGTAGTCATCCAGACATTGAGATATGTTTCTGTAAAGTCCTGATGGTTCAGGTTTTATTTCATAAACCCCCTCAACCTCCGCCCCTTCAAGGGTAAGTCTTCTCGCCATAATAAGGCCGATGTCTCCGGACCCAAGAATAACGCACTTTCGAGTGGGCATTTGACCTTGAATATTAATGAAATATTGCGCCAGCCCCGCGGTAAAAATTCCCGCGGGACGGGTCCCATGAATGAAGACCTGCCTATCGCTCCGCTCCCGGCATCCTGTCGCGAAAACAACAGCCCCGCAGGTACAACGGAAGATTCCCTCTTCGCTGTTTCGCAAGGTCAGGGAAAAACCCTCTCCCTCTTTTTTTATCTCCTCGAGAAATGTTGAAAGATACATGGGGACCTTCCGGTCTACAACCATATCGACATACCTGGCCGCGTAAGCTGGTCCGGTAAGCTGTTCACCAAAACGGATAAGACCAAAACCATCATGAATACATTGTTTAAGGATTCCCCCCGGCCGCTCTTCCCGTTCAACAAGGGCGACATTAGCTCCGGAATCCCTTGCTGCTACAGCCGCGGCCAAACCGGCAGGACCGGAACCAATAACGAGAATGTCCCAGGATAACTGATTATTCATTTCCTCCCTCCCTGATTCTCTCTATGGCCCTGTTATAAGAGACCTTACCTTTTGTATCATGAAGAAGGATCCGCGAAGTCCCCCCCTTCTTCATGATTTGGGTCATTGGAACATCGAGTTCCTCTGCCATGATCTCCATGATTCTTGGGGTGCAGAATCCCCCATGGCACCGGCCCATACCTCCTCTGGTTCGACGTTTTATCCCATTGACTGTGGTAACAGGAAGGGGAGAGCGGAGGGCATCCCGGATTTCTCCTTCAGAAACCCCTTCGCACCGGCATATAACCCGGCCGTAATCGGGTCGTTTTTTAATGGCCTTTGAAAGTTCATCCCGGGTCATCGATTTCAAAGGGGGCGGTGCGGACCTTTTTGGATTGAAATTCTCATTCTTTTCAACCACACCCTCCTTCCGCAGCATTTCCAGGGTCAGCTCAACTACCCCTTCGGCAATCGCGGGAGCAGAAGCAAGGCCCGGGGACTGGATCCCCGCGGCATACACCAGATTGGCTATCCGGGGGGAGGGTTCGATTATAAAATCTTCCTCCCAGGTACATGCCCGAATCCCGGCGAAATAGGTGATGATATCTTTTTTCGATATTTTCTTATTGAAGGCAATCTTCGGCAGGAGATCTTCTATATCCTGAGGAGTTGTGGAATAGATCTCCCGCTCGCAGGTCTCTCTCGCGTTGGGACCAATCAGGAGATTGCCCTCCACCGTGGGAACGATTCCACCCCCTTTTGTTCTGGGATCTCTCATTAAAAGGGAGGGCATGGACATAATCCTTGTCTGTGTCCTTCCGGTAGAAATATCCAGAAGACAGTCGACCCCTTTTCTTCCGTGAAGAGAGAAAAATCGATCATCCGCGTATTCAGCAATCCTGTCCGCCCAGATCCCGGCCGCGTTGATTACCACCTTCGCGGTAAGGTTACCCCGGTTTGTCCTGATTTCCCCAATCCTTCGGTTTTTCATCAGGAACCCGGTGACCGCTGTCTCGAAGAAAACCTTTCCTCCGTTTTGTACCCCGTTTTCCGCCAGGGCGATAGCGAGGTTATAAGGGGAAATCACACCCCCTGAAGGAAGTAACATCCCCCCCCATTGACCTTCCCGGGCATTGGGTTCCATTTCCCGCACCCTCTTTCGGGAAAGAAACCGGACCTCAGGCACTCCATTCTGATATGCTCTTATTCGCATCAAGGGAGCAAGCAGCCGGATAAAGGGACTATGAAAGAGCAAAAGAGAACCGGGACGTTTAAAAGAGAGGGTCAGGTCATTCGCAAGCCGGGTATACATCCTGTTTCCACGGGCATTGTAATAGGCCTTTTTTGTTCCCGGTTTCGGAGCAAAACCGGGATGCACCATCCCATCGTTCCTGCTGGTAGCATGAACAGCTAAATCCTTTTCCTTCTCCAGAAGCGCGACAGAAATGTTATACTTTGTCATTTCCCGAAGAATCGCGGTGCCGGTAACACCACCGCCGATGATAACCACGTCGAAGACTTTCCCCTCCAGGGCTGAATCCTCCAGAAGGGGAAGGGATGGTTCCTCGGGAATGATGCCATCTACATCAATGTCATTTAAAACACCCTTGAAACCCTGATTTGCCGCGGCAAATCCAGCCGCGACTTTTTTGTCCCAGGTTGAAACCCGACCGGTAAGTCTTACAGATTCCCGAAAGAGATCAACGGTAATCCCCACAACACCTGCTTTAGCGATTCTCCGCCGGACTTTCCGAAGGGCTTTATCCCG
>JAGLYY010000320.1 GCA_023131935.1 Spirochaetales bacterium
AGAATACTGGTAAACCTGCCGGCTCCGGGGTGTGATGGAAATAGCTGTAGGATAAAGGCATGAATATGAAAAAAATGTGATTGCACGTTCTGCAAACCGGAGTGGCATACCTACAATGTTGACTCTCTGAAGGAATGCTGACAGAGTACAGCAATGTTGGTCATACTCCCTCTCTCCGATCTTTGGCGCGCTGATTTCATGGTTCACTTTCGATGAGGTTTTGTCTCTCCTTCAGATAGGGGGAATAATGGCAACAATGAGCGGGGTAATCTGGGTAATATTCGCGGAAAACAAACATGCCCCCAGATCACGGGTTAATTTCCGAGGGATTGCCTATGCCCTCTCCTGGGCTCCTGTCGGGACCGTAACCACCCTGATGCAGATGAGCCCCGTGATGCTTCTTCCGATTGATCGGTTTGTCCTGAAGAAGAGGATACCTCCAGGGGTAGTCGGAGGAACCATAGTAGCTATTGCAGGCGCGGCCTTTTTGTTTATCCTTGCCTAAGGAATATCTCCAAATAAACAGTAACTTCCATGCGGCACGGAAAAATTTTCGAAATTACTTGTAAATACCAAAATACTATTGTAGTATATATATAGTACAATAGTATTAGGAGGGGCCTCATGGATACAAAGGCAATTGAGGTTCAGAACGTACGGTATTTCTACGGTAAGACCCGTGCGGTCGATGGAATCAGTTTCGAGGTGTCGCCCGGAGAAGTAATGGGCTTTCTTGGCCCAAACGGTGCGGGAAAGTCTACCACAATCAAAATGTTGACAGGTATGCTGCAGCCGCAGGAGGGCAGTGCGTGGCTGCTTGGAATGGATGTGATGAAGCACCGGAAGGAGATCCAGGGAAGAATCGGGGTATGTTTCGAGGAGAAGAATCTCTACCTCAACATGACCGCAAAAGAGAATCTTCAATTCTTTGCCCGCCTCTTTGGGATCCGGCACTACGATACCGGCACGGCGCTGCGGCGGGTCGGTCTGGATGATCGCCATAATGATCGCGTCAAGCGTTATTCCAAGGGTATGCGCCAGCGGCTCATGGTTGCCAGGGCGCTGGTGAACACACCTGATATCCTTTTTCTTGATGAGCCGACCGATGGTCTCGACCCTGTCTCTTCCCGCGCGATTCGGTCAATCATCCAGGAGGAAGCACAGCGAGGTGCCGCAGTCTTTCTGACCACTCATGACATGAACGAAGCTG
The DNA here is from genome assembly GCA_023131935.1 of Spirochaetales bacterium. Lineage (GTDB taxonomy): Bacteria > Spirochaetota > Spirochaetia > JAGLYY01 > JAGLYY01 > JAGLYY01. The sequence goes on from JAGLYY010000320.1 coordinate 1,211, forward strand.
ATCAGCTCTCTGACCGGGTCGCGTTTATAAATGAAGGTAAAATCGTCGCCATCGATACTCCGGAGAACCTGAAACTCCAGCACGGTACGCGAACAGTGAAAGTACGGGCACGGCAAAACGATAAAGTCATCGAGAAAGTGGTATCGCTGGACACTGGAGACACCGGTGATCAGCTGAAGCAGGCAGTTGTAACTCCCGGTTTATTGACCATCCACACCGAGGAGGCCACGCTCGAAGATATTTTCGTGAAGCTTACGGGCAGAGGGTTGGTGTGATGTCAGGTAAAGTATCACGGCTTCAATTGATTGGGACCATCCTGCAAAAGGACCTCAAGCTCTTTTCAAGGGATTTTCTCTTTATTTTCCTGACCATCCTGTCGCTCGTTACCTTCGTTACGCTGTACTGGGTAATTCCCCGCGATGTCGACGAGACAATAGCACTGGGCGTCAGGGGCGCAGATCTACGCCCGGCGCTGAAGGCGCTCACCGGAGAATCGGAGGAGGGGCTGGAACTATTCTGGTTCGACGATACAGAGACGCTGATGCAGGCGGTGGAAGATAAGGATATCGAGATCGGGATCAGCTTTCCGGACAATTTCGCGGCAGAGGTCGCTTCAGGAAGAGAGGTCAGAGTCACGGTGTACGTACGACCCAGTCTGCCGGCCGAGATAACCAACGCGATGACAAGTATGGTGAGAGAAATCACCTATGCTATAGCCGGGTTCCAACTGCCGGTTTCACAACCATCCGAGGAAGTCATCGTGCTCGGCATTGACCGGGCGGGCGGCCAGATTCCCTTCGGCGACCGTATGCGTCCGCTGTATGCCTTTATGATGCTGCTAATGGAGGCGATTGCACTCGGTGTGTTAATTTCATCGGAAGTACAGCAGAGGACGCTGACCGCCCTGCTTTCCACTCCGGCACGAGTCAGCGATATTCTGACTGCCAAGATCATCCTTGGTACAGGGGTCGCGTTTAGCGAAGCAATGATTATCACATTCCTTATCCAGGGCTTTGGTGCATCACCAGGAGTTGTCATTATCGCGCTGCTGCTGGGTGCTGTATTGGTTACCGGAATCGCTATGATCGCCGGCTCTGCCGGGAAAGATCTTATGTCAACAATGTTATTGGGTATGCTTATACTCATCCCGTTGGCAATTCCAGCTTTCGCCGTGCTGTTTCCGGGCACACCGGCCGCATGGGTCCGGTACCTCCCGTCGTACGGAATAATAAAAGCCATTCTGGTATCAAGTATTGAAGGCGCAGGTTGGGCGGAATCGGTAAAATACCTGGCCATTCTCGCGGGCTGGTGTGTCGTTTCAGCGGCCACGGGCGCGTTAGTATTGAGACGGAGGGCAGTAACGCTATGAGTATTCGAAACAGTTGGATAATTTTTATCAAAGATATGCTTATGGGGCCGCGAACAATGATGGTTCTCTGGCTCTTCGTCATGCCACTCTTGATTACCTTTGTCATCAGGCTCATCTTCGGCGGCTTGATCGACCCATCACCACGGCTCGGCATTGTTGATCTGGGATCATCCAGCATTCCCGCCGTGGTCGCCGAACTTGACGAGATCGAAGTAACGATACTTGATTCCGTTGAGATTCTCCGGGAACAGGTTGAGACCGACGATCTCGACGCGGGACTCATTCTGGAGGAGGGGTTTGACAAGTTGGTTATTTCAGGCAAGTTCCCTGAGTTGAGAATGTTTGTCGGAGGGGAGAGTCTCGCTTCGACGCGGGTGGTCCTTGCGGTGACCGTAGTGGATCTGGTACGTGGTCTGGCAGGCGAACCGGCCGCGGTTGAGGTGGTTACCGAGGTTATCGGCGATGGACCGACAGTTCCGATAGAAGAGCGCCTTGTACCAATGCTCGTGCTTCTATCGGTCGCTCTAGGTGGAGTTTTTCTTCCTGCTTCCATGCTGATCCAGGAGCGGATAAACCGGACGGCGGATGCGGTCCTCGCGACCCCGGTGCAAGTCGGCGATTTCGTCCTGGCCAAGGGGGCTGTCGGCTTCCTGCTTGCATTTGGGATGGGTGTGCTGACACTGCTGATAAACGGCGGATTCACGCGATACGTCGCGGGGAATCTTACTGTGATCGCCGTCGGCGCTCTGATGTCTGTACTGCTCGGTCTTATCCTCGGCGCGACGGTAAAGGACCTTCAAACCATGTTCGCGGTGTGGAAGAGCGGAGGGATTATCCTCTTCGCGCCCGCGGTCCTGTTTCTATTTCCAAGTATACCGGGTTGGATCCCGAAGCTTTTTCCAACCTATTACTTCCTTGGTCCCCTCTATGAGATGACCGTCAACGCGGCAAGCCTGTCGGAGGTGTATATCGATTTGATTATTGGGGTGGGAATCAGCGCTGTACTTTTTGCCATTCTTACCCCTCTGGCGAAGCGGATGGAAATGAGGCTGGCAATAGCATAACGGAAGCGATGATCTTGAATACCTGTACTTCTTCCTGGCGGATTCTTTATCGGCGACACTTTCGCAAATTGAAAACATCAATATCGTAGTGAGAGGACACTTGGCATATAAGCAGCTCCGCCGAATCAGGAGAGGAGGAATTGACACAGCAAGGACTTATCCTCCTCGGCGCTAATGCCGGTGTCAATTTCTTTCCATTCTCCCGTTTCCATCCCTATCTCGAGGGAAGGTTTTACTACTACCCTCAAGATATTACACGAAATTCATATACAAGCGGCGGGCTTGGAGGCGGACTGATAGCCACACCGGGAAATTTCAGCTTCTTTGGAATTACCGTAGGCGTCGGACTAAGAGTTATTTACTAAGATGCTAATATTCAGGAGGCTATCCATGAAGAAATATTCAATGAAACTGAGTGTACTAATACTTGCGGTAATAATTTTTCTGCTGATATCAACAGGATGCCTGGTAGATACGCCGCCTCCAAGCTCCGCCATTTTCAGTGGTGTGACCAAGATTGAAATATCACAAACGGCAGGAGCCCCCATGGCCAATTCTGGTTATTTTTTTTATTCACTCCCCGAGGATGTTAAATACGCCATCGTCGAGCTTTTCCCCTCCGGAACTACGTTTCTCGATAATAAAACAGTCCCTGTTGATGTTCTTATTGCCGGAAGCAGGACCGGTTTTGAAGAACAGGGCTTTACACGATCATTCGTACAGGCGAATAAGCTCTATAAAGTAAACTCCGAAAAAACCGATTTTGATATAGCAGGCGGCCTTTACAGCGAACTGGCTGACACCACTTACGTTTGGATTGTGCTTGGTTACGATGAAAACATGATCCTCACCCATGCAAGTCCTGCGGGCGAAGTAACTGTAGCCTGGCCATGAGAAAATCTGCTGCCGCTGGAGATGATGTTCAGGGTAGCGGTGAAAATGCCAGGTAAAATTGAAAAAAGCCTTATGTCCACAGCAGGAAGTTTGCCAAAACATCGTTTCGCGGTGTTGAAATCTAAAGATATTATACTTATATTTTTAAGCAACCAGGTGAAAGGGAAAATTGTGAACAGGTATCTGTTTCTATTAGTTATTATTCTTATACCATGCATGGTATCAGCCCAAACGCATACTGATGAAGAGATTGCTCTTGTGTTTTCCGGCGGAGGCGCGAGAGGAGCATATGAGATTGGAGCATGGAAAGCTCTTTCGGATCTCGGGTTTAAAATAAGCGGTGTTTACGGTTCTTCTGTAGGTTCAATAAATGGACCTGCTATAATTATGGATGATTATAAAAAAGTAAGAGATCTATGGTTTAAAACCACGTACCTTTCGGTAATGGAACTATCCCAACCGGCAGAAGATTTATTACGCGGGAATTTTAGGAAACTTTCATTTAAAGATTATATAACTGTCATAAAGGAACTCTGGGCGGATGGCGGAATAGATGTCACCCCTTTAAAAGAATTGTTAACTGAAGTTATTTCTGAAGAGGAAATCCGTTCTTCCAAAATCGATTACGGTCTTGTAATTTTTTCTGTTTCAAATCTGGAACCGGAGATGCTCTATATTGATCAAATCCCTCAAGGAGAATTGATTGATTACATTCTTGCAAGCTCCAATTTCCCTCTGTTTAAAAGACAGGAAATTAATGGGGAGGTTTTTATTGATGGAGGGGTTTATAGTAATGTGCCAATCGAAATGGCATTAAAAAAAGGGTTTAAGGACATTGTTATTGTTGATATTGGACTTCCAACGCCTGTTGATATTGTGAATTACTTCACGCGGAACACTGATGATTCATTTAAGTTTACCTTTATTAGGCCCCGGGAGCATTACGGCTCTTCCCTGAATTTTGAGCCGGAGATATCAAAAAAATATCTGGTTGAAGGCTACCTTGATACAATGCAGGTGTACGGTTATCTACAGGGTGAAAAATATTATATCTATGGATCTGAAGATATGATTAAAGAAATGTTTGACAGTCTGAATACGGAAAAACAAGAAGAAGCACTTTCTATTCTTGGAGTTGATGAAAATGACAATATAAAGGATTTATATTCCGGGCTGGTTTTACCGGTTTTTAAGTCCGCGTTATGGACAGGGTATAACGATAAAACAGGATATGTAAGCTTAAATATCCTTGAAGAGTTAGCAAAAATGATGGGTATTGAACCTCTTTCAGTCTACACACAGAAGGAACTTTTAGAGAGGATCAATGATAAAACCGAAAGTAACAGATTCAACTATCCGATAATTGGTTTTATTAACAGATGGAGGTATGAAAGAATTATAAATTTCCTGGAATACCTGGTTATAAACGCGGGAGATCAAATAGCGCAACCGGAAGGATATGATAATTTTATAAATCAGCTGAATGCCCTCCTGGAGTAACAATAGGTAGGTAGTGAGTGCGTTTTTCATGTTTCTATTTTGCTTCTATTGCTTACAGAACTCGACCACCAGAATGCTTAGCCCC
>JAGLYY010000321.1 GCA_023131935.1 Spirochaetales bacterium
CTCATTGAAAATAATCCTGGCAAAGTAACAGATGGGTTTATTGATAAAATAAACCTGGTAATACGGGATGAGGTCCGGGGCATTTACCTGAAGGTGATGAACAGAAGTATCCGATAGAACTATGACGTTATTGTATCGGATGGTGTCATGAGTGCCATGTTTGTGAGAAATGCGGGCTAATAGTATTCCCTCTATCTCTTCAGTTTTTCTATTACTTCAAAAATTCTATAGATATCACTTTTTGTACCATTCATAACATCGTTTCGAGAATTTTCATCATCAAGCATCTTTGCATTTTTAATTGCATCCGGAAGCTTGATGTAAAGATACTTGAATAAGTTTTTCTTCCTGAAATACTCTGTATTCTTACGATAATCGGTTAAATAATGCCGTAGTTTTTCGACCACTTGTTCACATCCAGGGTATTGCCTGGTTGAAAACTGAAAATGTAACAAAAACCAGACTTCAAAACACGGCAGTGAATCCGCTATAGAAATATTGTGTCGTTTCGCCCTTTTCAAAACAACATCGTACTTCGATGGATATTTATCGATTGTATCAACATCGAAAACACACCATATATGGTCAAAGTCTCCATTTTTCTTCTCTCTGATCGCTGTTTCTATTATACCGACAGGATCCCGCCTCGAAGAGAGCTTCGGTTCTATTGAGATGTTAGGCAGACGGTTATGTACTCGCATCTGTTTGAAGTAGGTTCGCTCTGTTTCCCCTTCAACTACGACCAATATGGTTTTCCTTTCAAGTTTAAATGCTTTATTCCGGGCCAATATTGTTATCTCTCTTGTAATACGGTTCAGTTATTGGAAGAGCTCCATATCTTCCAGATAAGTATTGTTTCCGCAAAGAACCCTCTTTACGAACACCTTTATAGTCGGAAAGACAGGTATATATACTGCCTCCATCTGTATCTTTCTCAGTAAACCAAATCTCATCCCGCCTTAATAATCCGGAATCCAGTAAGTCCGGATTATGACTAGTAAAGATCATTTGTGCTTCATCGGAATTTTCAAGAAATGCCTGAAGAAAATAGGATAGCAGCTCCGGGTGCATTGAGGAATCGAGTTCATCGATTATTAGAAAGCCTTGTGCAACAATCAAAGTTAAAAGAGGGCCTAATAGCTCAAAAAAACGCTGAGTTCCTCTTGATTCCTCTTCCAGAGATAAAAAACTCTCTCCTTTTCCATATTGATGCTTGAAAAATATTTCCGGGAAAAAGGCTTTGCTATCATCTTTTTGAATTTTTTCCCGCACATCTTCCGGTAACAATCTGAGAATGCTCTTATCAATCTTTTTCTTTTCTATCTTTATTTCACTGATAGGCCCAAAATCTACCCTGTTTAATAAAGACAGAATCTCTTTCTTGTTAGTCTCATCCTGCTCAATCAAAGTAATAGTATAATTTGCCAAACCCTGAGGGACTGGTTGCACTATTGGCAGACATTTTTCTTGAAACCACAGGTAAACTTTCGATAATAATGGATGGCTAAGCTGTGCCGCGGTAGTCAGGAACGGGACATTTTCTCTTGTCATATCAGAAATCTCTTTTTTATTTCCTCCTAATGAAGCCCCCCAATTGTATTCATAGATTGGCTCCGTGGTTTTCTTTATCCGCTCAAAAAGCAATCTTTTTTGTCCTTTTGGAGAAAATGTCAGCTTTTCATATACAACCTCCATTTTATTCAGTTCGAGAGTATATTCATAGCGAATTTCTTCAGGAAAAAAGACGATATTGAACAAACCAGGACCATTCTTTGTTGCTTCATCAAATAAAAAGGGAATGTATCCGGTTTGTTCACCTGGTTTTAGATCGACAAAGGAATTGACAATAAAATCACGAAAAAAATCGAATGCAATCAGGATATTGGTTTTACCGGAGGCATTGGGGCCATAGAAAGCTGCCAACTTCAGGATCGCTTTGTTGCCCTTTGAAACACAATGGATCTCTCTTCCGGTTGTATCTGAAGTTGCTTCAAAGCTGATAACAGCCTTTTCCTTTATCGATTTATAATTCTTTACACTGAATTCCAGAATCATCATATCCTCTTGGTGACATATTTATTTTACTTCGAAATATGGTATTTCACCTACTATATTGTAGTATTTATACCATATATACAAAATTTTTGCAAAATTTTTTATTTTTTTGTCTACAGATGGGCTTATTCACTAAAAGCACCTTTGCCAAGAATACATTAATCAATAATAGAAAAACACTTTTATATGGAATGTATTAGCAAAACTCACCCAACTTGAGCGCCTTCAACAGGATGCCGGATATGCTCGGAACGCCTTGGACAATTACGAAGCTGCAATTGCCCTAAGCCAATGGAAACCGGAATGGAAAGCTTATACTCTTGCTATCGGTTCAGAGCGGGGATGGTATTCAGGAGAAAGAAATCTCCTTTGGAATACCGGGTGTACCCTCGCAAGTATTGGTTCCCATGTGTTGAAAACCGAGATAGCATGTGTCGCGGGGATAACAGTACTGCTTGGAAGAGCCGGGTTATAATCAGTTTCTATTCTCAGCAGTTAATGAACGACATCTGCATAGCTATAGGAGATATTTTCACTGACGTGAAAAATCATAGGTGGCTTCCTCTCACCCCCTATAGGGGGGGCTAAGGATCAAAACACGTTCGCTCCAAAAGAAGATACGGGCAAAGCCCATATCTCTACCAGTCATCGTACTGGTAGACCACCACCAAAGCTAAAAGAGATATTTTCGCAAGAGCGAAAAATCATTGGTGGCTTTCTTTTGTAGTAAATCAATTTCAGCAAAACTTAGCCATTCTTCAGCTTGTTTTTCATATAAAATTTTCCCTGTTTGAGCTAAGTTCCTAGCAAATGATGAGGATATTTTCATAAAGTTGTTATATTTACTTCTATTTTCAACTGATTAATTCAAAATTAAGGAAAAAGTTGATCTCGCCCTCCCTGTATGATATGCTTTTGTAATTCACGATATTAAGGACTTATTTGATATGAATCAAGATTTAATAGATCCTATTACAAAAGAACCTTTATTGTATTATAAGGATTATTATCTAAATAAAAACAATAATAAATACCCGATAGTAAACGGGATACCATGTTTTGTCGGCCCTGAATTTGATCCCTGGTTCGATCACAATTTAAGAAGGCAAGAATTAGCTGAAAGCGGCGTTTTCGATGAAACTACACTGATTGAACAGAATTATTACCAAGCCTTATCGTCAAAGAATGTATATTATCAACCCTATAATAAATGGATTCAAAGAATTCTTTCAAATCCTGGTTCAATTCTTGAAATTGCCTGTGGTCCTGGAGGAAGTTTCATTCCATTATTTCTAAAAAATGATTCTGACAGAAAGCTTATTGTTAATGACCTGGGGTTCTGGATATTAGAACAATGGAAAAAATTACTTAGCAATATCCATTTAGACAGCAATGTTCTCTTTCTTCAGTTTGATGCATGCAATACGCCGTTACCTTCTAGCTCAATTAATTTAGTTAACAGCCATGCAGGATTTTCAAACATCCCAAACCATATGGATGCCTTGAAGGAAGCCTTTCGGTACCTTCGTAACAAGGGGAAAATTTTTCTTGCAGAAGGAGAAATTGATATTTCTATATATAATAAACTACCGCAGAAGGCAAAAACACAAATCGAAGAAAAAATAGGAAAGGAAAATATAGAAAAAGGAATGATTGATAAGCTTAAAGAGGTTGGCTTTAAAATAACCTATTCAGAAATAATACGTGAAATAACCTTAAAACCGAATGAAAGCACTATCGCACGGATTGCTGGCAACTTTGGAAAAAAAATGATATTAAGAGAAATACTTATCGAAGCAATAAAACCATAGTAAATCGGGCAGAAACAGAACGTCAATGTCTACCGCTTTGTCACCCAGAGTACGTTTGAAGAAAAGATAAACCAAATGCTGAAAGATAAAAAAGATTTAGCCGATCTGACGGTTAATCAGGGTGAGAAGTGGTTAACGGAATTATCCA
>JAGLYY010000322.1 GCA_023131935.1 Spirochaetales bacterium
TTCTGTTGAAATTCTACATAGAAGCTTCATATAATATAATTTATGAGGAATAAAAGGATTTCCGCTATTCTCCAATCATTTCAGGTCGGATATGCACGCCATTCCATCATGCGGAACTCCAAAGGAACCCCCCGGGATTTTATCCTCAAAGAATGCAATTCCGCCTACCGCAAAATAACGGGAATTACTGAAGAACTTGAATCGGGATGGGGCAGAACGGTGTTCGGTAACGGGGCTGAAGAAAGGGTGAAAAAGTACCTGACGATGCTGGATGATTCCAAAGGTGAACCGGTAGTCGAGTTCTTCCCTCTGACGAACGTTTGGGCGTGGACGAAAGTGCGATATGAAATTGCAGATACCTTCTCATCTATCATTATTGATGTTTCCACTTTTAAATCACGCCTCCAGCACTACCAGCTTCAACAGGAAGGGTACAAGATTTTCGTTGAGAATCTACAGGCTCTCTCTTTTCAGCGGCTGATAACTGAAAAGGAAAACATTCATCTCTTCACCACAGGATCATACGAGGAGCTCACCGGGTATCCCTCTGAGAAATTCCAGACCGGACAGGATTGGCTCAGTATCGTTCATCCGGAGGACCGAAAACGGATCCGGAAAATCATGGATGAGTTGTATAGTAAGGAGGGATATTGCGGTGAGATTGAATACCGGATCATACGAAAAAACGGGGAAATAGTATGGATTCACTCCCACGATCTAAACAGACCCTCACCCGATGGCAAGTATTCAATTGTACATGGCCTCCTTTTTGACATCTCGGCTAAGAAACGGCAGGAACTGGAACTCCTGGAATCACACGAGCTTATCGAAAAACAGAACGAAAAACTTGAACATCTTGTGAGGACCGATCCCCTGTCCGGTTTACTGAACAGGACAGGAATGCGTGAAAGCATTGAACGTGAAATCGCGCTCAACAGGCGATACGGAATAGCTTTCACCGTTTTCCTCATTGATATAGATCTTTTTAAAGCTATAAACGATACCATAGGGCACGAAGGGGGTGACTACGTCATCGAAACCCTTGCCTCGACTTTTCCGCGTGTTCTGCGGAGCAGTGATGTCTGTTCCCGTTGGGGGGGTGATGAGTTCCTTATCCTGCTGCCCCGGACAGAAAAAAAAGAAGGGGTCCTGGTAGCTGAGAAACTCAAACAGAAGATAGAAGAACACCCTTTCGAGTTTCAAGGACAGAAATTACATATCACCATAACCTGCGGTGTCTGCGAATACCGGAAAGATTACTCCTTAAAGGAGCTTGTCTCTATGGCAGATAAAGCCTTGTATAAGGGTAAACTTTCCGGTCGTGATACCGTTACCCTGTTTGTTGATGAATCTATTGACTGAAAAGAGCCTAGAAGAGCCTATATCCCCTCTTCAACACTCTTCACTCCCCTTCCGCCGCCAGTGGTGCATCCACTCGACAGCAAAATCCACACACTGCCGCTGATGAAACAGGAGGCAGTCAGCGTTGCCGACCTTTCCCTTCAGGATATCCTTTCCATGATGATGAAGAAAATCTTTTCCTATTTTTTCAAAGTCATCAGTATCGAGGTCAAGGTCGTCGTAGGTCTTCCACCTCCGATGGCCGTCAATCATGAGGGGAGCAGCGAAGGGTATTATTTTTTTTACCGGATATTCAGCCCGGTATTCTGCTAAATGGAAAGAAGTATTGCTTATGAAGCCGGTACCGAGAAAGAGGACCCACCCATCTTTTTCATACAGTTTACCCAGGGGAGATTTTTCAGAAAGGCTGTTGGCCAGGCTATGATCAGAGAGGATCTCTACTGCCTCTTCTCCCCAGGCGCAGAATGACATTTGAGGATGGGAACTTCGAAGCACTCCGCTCTGGGAACGAAATACCTCCGGTATCTTCCCGATACCACGGGTAGGGGTCATCTCAGGGTCAAAAGCGGGCATGTGGGACCGAATTGTATCCCACCATTCCTCCGGTACCGGCGGATTTTCCCATGCGGCGGGGTCTGAAAGTTCCCCGGAATGAGCCGGCATCACCAGAGTGCCATAGGGCCTGAGTAAATCCTCCAGGGCGAGAATTACCGCCTGGGCCCCACCGCATACCCAGCCAAGGGAGCTCAAGGAAGAATGGACAAGGACTGTCATCCCCGGCTTTATACCAAGCGCTTTTAAATCGGCGGCTATCCTCTCCCTGGTAATGGGATTGGGACCTGTCCGCGCGATTACCTCCGATTCGGACATAAAAACATTATCACGTCTTGAATGTAGATAGATGCTCAGCGAGGATCACAAGTTCCTCGCTGCTCTTCCGGTTCAACTCTTTAACCGCGTCCATATCCACGGTGACACTTTCAGTCTGCTTCTGGATACTACTCATTTCCTTCAGAACCTGGGAGCTGAATGTATTCACCTCCTCCATGGACTTCATAATTGATTCTACACCCTCTCTCATTACCACAGAGTTCTCCTTGGTAATCTGGGAAATGGAGGTAACCTGTGATACGGCATTTAATATTTCATTACTGCCTAAAGAAAGCTCCTTCATGGTGTGACTGATCTCTGTAATGGCCCCGGAAAATTTATCAACTTCCTTTTCAACCATTTCAAAAGCCCTGCTGCTCTCCTCGCTGTTTTCGAGCGCGGCAGCAATTTTTTCCACCATTGAACGAAGAGAACCCGCAATCTCTTTTGATTTTTCCGCTGTTGTTTCCGCCAGCTTTCGGATTTCTTCAGCGACAACAGCAAAACCTTTTCCGGCGTCTCCGGCGTGGGCGCTCTCAATCGCAGCATTCATCGAAAGGATGTCGGTCTGGGTTGCTACTTCCTGAATGACCTCGATGATGGTATGCATCTGGTTGATTTCGGCGTTGATCTCCCGGATAGCGTGAAAAGTTCCTTCAACCTTTTCACCCCCGTCGCGGGTTACCTCCTGGAGCAGATCTGCCTGTTTACCCCGCTCCTCGGAAATTACCGCAACCCTGCGAATTGAGGCCTCCATCTCCTCTATCGACGCGCTGGTCTCATTCATTGCGGAGGCCTGATCGCTGATATTACTCGACAGTATATCGATAGATTGATTGATCCCCCGGACCGCTTCAGCTGATTTATCGATCGTCCCATCGAGAGTTTGAAAGTTCCGGGTAATCTCTTCGACTTTGTCCCTGATCGCCTTAATAGAGACAACTGCCGGTCCAAGACGGTCAGACAGAACGCCCTTTAGTGATGCGCTTTTTTCCGCCTGATTCTTTGTGTCACCAAGAACCTTACGGAAGGTATCAATAACATTATTCAAGTGGGCACTGAGCTGTCCGATTTCATCCTTTGCTTTATCCTCAATAGAGATAGTAAAATCTTTTTCCGCGGCCTGGGACATTACCTTTTCGAGTTTGATGATCCTGCAGGACATACTGTTCATCACCCCGCGGACAACGAGGAACATACCGATAGTAACAAAGGCAAAGAGAATTATTGTCCCAAAGCTGATTAGTGATTTGAGCCGTTTCGCGTTTTCCTCAACTACACGGGTTATCTTGTCTATGAAGATAAGAAGGCCCTCCCCCTGCATGGTAAGAGCTGTGAGTTTTTCCGCCAGGATTTTCTTTTCAGAGTACTGCTCATCAAATTCGCGCATTGCGAAGGATTTTCCCAGCTGAAAAGACAGGTTACCGCTCCCTGTCGCCCTCTCGCCATAAGTTTCAACATAATCGGTAAAAAGCTCCTCAATCTCCTCAAACTGCGATTCTCCGACAACCCAAATTTGCTTTAACCCCGTTAAATTCTTGTCATCACCCATTTTCAGCATATCAAAAACCGGAGATTCCTGAAAAATCTTCATTGATTGACGGAATTCAGCCAACTCCTCTACCCATTGGTTTCGAAGCGAGGCCATGTCGCGGGAGGACATGAGAATGTCTTTTGAAATGCTATTCAACCGGTTCCAGTCGTTCAGGAGTTTTGAATTTACAGAAATAGCGTTATCAAGAATATATACATACCGATTTGCCAGCCATGTTGCCCCGATTATCAGGAAAAACGCGATTAAAACGCTATATGTTGTCAAATTGATCTTTCTCCGAATTGTCATCACCCCTCCGCCGAAAGTATGTTTTGCGTGAATCTCTATATAGTATCAAGTTTCACCATATTTACAAGAAGACTTTCGAGGAGCGGAATTCCCGCAACAAGAACAACGGCATCTCCCTTCTTCACTAATTTGTGATTTTCCGCCAGTTCCTTTGCCAGCTGAAAGGTACTGTCAGTATCCCCGAGGCTGGAAATTAGCTCACCAACAACCCCCCGGACGAGGGTTACCTGTTTTACCGTTTCCCTTTCCTGGGTATACGCGATAATTGGGATACCGGGACGATATTTACTGATCATCCTAGCAGTTCTGCCCGACCTGGTTATACAGATAATCGCTGATGCTCCCGAATGCTCCGCAAGGGAACTTGCCGCCCGGCAGATGTTCTCCGCCCGGGCCTCCTCTTCGTTTTTTGGAGGATAAAAATCAGTTATCCGCTGACTCGGATGGGGACCATTTTCAACTCTATCAATGATGGTATCCATAGTAAGGACCGCCTGTACGGGAAAATCCCCAACAGAGGTTTCGGCGCTCAACATCACCACATCAGTTCCATCGTACACAGCATTTGCTACATCGCTGGCCTCAGCTCTCGTTGGCCGCGGATTTTTTACCATCGATTCGAGCATCTGTGTTGCGGTAATAACCGGTTTATTGTAATACATACACCGTTCTATGATTCTTTTCTGGAGGACAGGAACATCTTCGGTCTTCATCTCAACACCCAGGTCCCCCCGGGCAACCATTACCGCATCGGAAACCTCAATAATCTTATCCAGATGCTGAATTGCTTCAGGCTTTTCAATCTTCGCGATAACGGGGGTATTCTTTCCTCTGTCCCGGATAAGCCGTTTTAACTCTTTTATATCATCAGCACTCCTGACAAATGAAAGAGCAAAGAAATCAATCCCATGAGCAATACCAAATTCAAGATCATTCCGGTCTTTATCGGTAATAGAGGGCACGCTGATTTTTACATTGGGCAGGTTTAGTCCTTTTTTAGACTTTAAAATCCCGCCATTAACGACGATGCAGGCTACATCCTTTCCGCTGGTACTCACGACCGACAGGGCAATCAATCCATCATCAACAAGTATAATGTTCCCCGGTTGAACATCCTGGGGAAGATTTTCATAGGAGGTACTGACCCGGTAAGGGGCACCCTCAATATCCTCAGTGGTAATCGTCAGAGTATCACCAGCTTTCAATTCAAAGGGTTCTTTTAATAGCCCAATGCGAAGTTTAGGACCACAAAGGTCTCCCAGAATCGGAATGGGACCGCCAACATGTTTTTCTGCCTTCCGGATGTTATCAATAACTGCGGCGTGTTCCTCATGGGTCCCGTGAGAGAAGTTGATTCGGATGATATCAAGACCTGCCTTCCGCAGGGCAATAATAGTGCCAATATCCTCAGTCGCGGGACCGATTGTTCCGATGATCTTTGTCCTCGCATTTCTAATATCCATAATACCCACTCCATACTTACCACCATGAAGTTTCGGGAATCACCGGAGGTTTTGCAACAATTATCATTATCCTTTTTCCTTATAGATAATTTCTATCTCTTTATCAGAAAGGCCGCGATTGTAGAGTCTAAAATTATCGATTCTTCCTGTGACGTTGTAGTATCCCCAGGGATCATCGGTACTCGACTTCGCGGAAAGGAGGACAAGGGGTGATGAGTCCACATAAAGTTCAATCTCCGGAATCTTCTCTTCAGCAACAGACTCTCCATTCACATACAACCGGAGAGTCCCCCCTTCAAAACTCGCTGCAACATGGTTCCACCTTTCATCGAGCAGGACATCCCGGGCCCTTAAGCTATGGTAGTATCCTGTTTTATCAACAATATAGAAGGTGATATCCTGGTTCCGGTAACTCAGGGCAAATTTCCCCTCCGCACGGTCTTCAGAGGAGTTTTCCCACTTACTTACCATATAATGGGTCCCTGCCCTGTCCTCGCGGTAGATCCAGAAACAGAGAGTGAAGCTGTTCAGGGTATTTAATTCTTCTGATTCCTCCAGATAGAGATACTGCCCGGTCCCATTGGATTCAAAGGCGGATTCCTCAGAAGAATCAACTCCATCAGAAAAAATTACCGTTCCACTGTTGAAAAGTTCCCGGTTTTGGCCGCTGAAATCATTCAAACCTCCGTTAAAGGGAAAGTAAGCGATAAGCCCCTCCTGGGGAAGTTCATTGTAAGGCCCGAAAAAGCCGGTTTTTACCCTTCTCCGCTCAACTTCCACCACCCCGAAACTTGTCCTGAGCCGAATAATCTGTTCATCCATGGAGATGATCTTTCCGGTAACAAGATCTCCATTCATCAGTTCAACCTCATCAGCAGAAAGAGGGGAAAGCAGAATCAATAAGAATATAAGAAGAAAACTTGTCCTCTGATAATTCATTTTCACCTCCTGCTCTATAATACCCTGTAATGGTACAATTGAGGAATATCACTTTGGTGGTGATTCCAAAACTCTGGAGGCCTTAAGGATGATTCTTCTCACTCTCCTCGGAAACCCCGGGCGGCAATACCGGAACACGCGTCATAATCTTGGATGGATGATTGAAGAATACCTTCCTCCCGACGTTTCCCTCGCCTGGCAGAAGAAATTCAATGGATTGTATTGTCAGACCCGGATAGGGGAGGGGAAACTTCTACTACTGAAACCCGAAACCTATATGAACAAGAGCGGAGCATCTGTTAGAGCCGCGTCCGCCTTCTTTAAGGTGCCCCCGGAAAAAATCATTATAGCCCATGACGATATCGAGCTCCCTTTTGGTACTCTCTCCTTCAGGAAAGGGGGAGGTCTTGGAGGACATAACGGCCTCAGATCCATCACTAAAGACCTCGGTACCCGGGATTTTTTCCGGTTCCGTTTGGGTATCGGAAGACCTGAGAGGGGGGATGTCTCTTCCCACGTTCTGGGGCGATTCTCATCCCTGGAAGAGACCTCTCTCCCGGACTATCTATCTGGAGCGGTAAGGATATTGATTCAGGTCATTTCTTCTGACCTGGACAAAGCAGATCCGGTTTTGTCAAAAAAAACTATTCTGTAACCTACTGATCTTTAAAGCAGTAGTTACTTGTGGCTCGGCTGAATAGTTACTCTTAATTAAGATAAACGAACTATCTCCTTTTTTACTTATGCCTCAGTGGACAACTGGTACCTAACGGAAGATCTTCTTTTTCTTGACTTACCACCGCCTCCGGGTAGAATCGGGCAATTG
>JAGLYY010000323.1 GCA_023131935.1 Spirochaetales bacterium
CGTTTGTGCTCCAGAAACCAGTCATAAAGCTCGGGATTATTGTATGTTTCGGTCCATGAATCGTGGTTAGCATCAGGATAGACGGTGAACTTTACGTTACCACCAGCCTCTTTCAAGGCGTCAACCATCTCTTCCGATTTGCTGAGCTGAACCGTGCTGTCTTTTGCTCCATGGAAAACCCAGGCAGGAACATGGCTGATTCGTGCGGCCTTCTCGGAGTTTCCGCCTCCACAGATAGGCGCTATTGACGCAAATCTATCGGGATACTCAATAGCAAGGCGCCATGTGCCGAAGCCGCCCATGCTGAGGCCGGTGACGTAGATTCTTTCCTTGTCGATGCGGTATCGCGAAACAATCTCATCCAGCAGGGCGTTAAGTCTATCAATCTGTGCCTCGGCGGACCACCAATCGTCTTCCGGGCATTGTGGAGATACAATCACAAAAGGATATTGCCTTTCTTCTTCTGCAATAAGCTTCGGTGGCCCGTGTGTTTTAACTTTTTCCAAGTCATCTCCACGTCCGCCTGCACCATGAAGAAACAGAATCAGCGGCCACTTTCCCTTCGAGTCCACATAGTTTTCGGGAAGATAGAGTAGGTAGTTCACACTGACGGTTTTTCTGATTTCCGTTTCGAATGACCGGGAATGCTGCCCTGGGACCGGCTGCGGCCCTTTGTCAGTCGACGCGCATCCCGCGCCGAGCAGGGAAAAGACAACTCGTGGTTTCATAATAAACCTCCTAACTAGTAAGCATGCCGCACATATGTCAGATATCGGAGTACATTGCTTGCATATTAGCGTGAATACCGTATATTTCAACTTTCTTCCATTTTATTCTACCAACATTTCTGACAATATATTTTTTACTTTTAATATAGTTTTTTTATTAATCTCTCCCAATCTTTTTATTAAACGCTTTTTATCCACAGTGCGTATTTGATCCAATACAATCCATCCATTTTTTTTTTGAAATCTCAGTTCTACTCTAGTCGGATATTTATTTGATTTGGTTGTCATTGGGGCTATTATTACTGTTGATATTGTATGATTCATTTCATTTGGTGAGATCACTAAGCAAGGTCTTGTTTTTTTTATCTCATGCCCAATTGTTGGATCCAAATTGACCAGGAATACTTCATATTGATTTGTTACCATTCCCAGTTTTCCATTTCCAGATCAATAGTATCCTCAAACAGCAACTGATCTTCTCCGGTCTCGGCCATTTGAATGAATGATTCAGTCCATCCATTACGTGGGACCCTCTTTATTGCTTCAATAATAATTTTTCCGTTTTCAACTTCTAAATCTACCTCGTTTTCGATATCGCACTGGTCGAGTATCGCTTTAGGAATTCTGATCCCTCTTGAATTTCCAACTGGTACAATATTTATTATCATATATTCCCCTATTTTCTATTGCTATAAGGTAATTATAATGTAACCACATTTTAGCTGTCAAGTCAGCAGTTCTGTTAAATATTGCCTCTAAATGGCTTGCTATACTGCAATATTGCATGTCTATTACCTCCATATCCGCATATTTGCTTGCATATTAGCGTAAATACCACATATTTTCTACTTTCTTTCACTCACCAGGGCTGAAACCTAATCGGTGCAAGAGAAACATGCATTGTTATAATTTTGCCATTTGACGACCCGGATGAGCTGCCGAGCACAGCTACTATCAATGAATTTTGGCGCACCAGCCGGGTCCGTCGTGATGTTTTATTTTTCGTCTATTCTCTCGCCTCGTCGGCGAACCGAGGGTGATCTTACGGGGGCTAAGACAGGCCATCAGGTGCAGTTGTCTCCTGTCGCTCTCCAAACTCTCTCTTTCTCCTTTCCATATCCTTCATGGGCTAACCTCAGAATCTTTTTGGATTGGTCAAACGTGAGTTTTGCACGAGCCTCTTCGTAGGCACACCACACCTTCTTTCGTTTTTCCGTATCCCCTTTCGACAAGGCTGGATCCTTCTTCATGGAAGAAGAGGACTGTTTCATGGCAAAGAACTTGATATAGACGAGCTCACTGTCGACGATGAACATCGTCTTGCCAATTGGCTTAACTGCCTCGGCAAGCACACCGGTTTCTTCTGCCACCTCACGAGAAGCGGTGTCCTCCAGAGAATCGTTGCCTTCGACATGCCCCTTGGGAAGTACCCATTGTTCCGGATTATTCTTTGCAGTCACAATCAGATAGCGTGCCTCACAGTTCTCGGGCTTAACAACAACACCCCCGGCATGAGTAAAAAGCCCATCCTTGCCTCTCCTGTCGAGACGCCTTGCATATGCGAATTGAACCCAGAAGCTACCGCCAAACGCCAAAACCGGCATTGTCGCCGAATATCCTATCCCATACGAATACAAACCGATGAATACAAGCACTGAGATGATTATGCTGTTCATAACAGCCACGGTATGCGTTAGGCCACCCAATCTCCGCAAGGCACCAAGCTTCGCCGAAGATCCCCGGTGTGGATAGTAGCCCTTCAGAATACCAGACTCATCGAAATAGTGTCTGAATCTCGCTCTGATTCCATCCATGTCCTTCTTGTATCCATCAGTTACTTCATTGCGCTTTATGATTCGCATAAGCGTGATCAAGCCAAAAAGCAACAGCGCGGACAAGGACAGGACAAGGACCGACACCATTGAGGAAGGAAGTCTGTCTTGCTCCCCGCCTATCCGGTTCTTCAGCAGCGCGACCAGCGCTGCTAATACCGCTGTCACCAATGTGATGAAAAACTTCGTTCGGTTTTCTCCGATTCCTTCGTTCCTCCAGAAAGACTCATAGAGATGCCTGTAATCCGCAAGAAGCAGCTCCTTGGCATCTCTCGTTCCATCCTGCTTGCGCTCACCACTTCTTGCATTCATTATTCTCCTCCCATAAGTCAAGGGCCCTTACAAAGCCAAAGAGATCTCGATGGCTTGGAGTTTAGCCTCGCCGCCGATCCTCGACACGCTTCGTCTCAGCCAAGTTTTAGGTCAGCATACGATTCCAAGTGAGTTCGTCTATAATCCCGGAATGCGGTGTGGACTTACGCATGCTGCATAGACTGCACATCTATTTTCTACGCCTGCGCCCCAAAAATCAACTTATCACTCAGGAAGCCGCCCAACGACCAATTCTGCTGCCGCCATGAAGTGTAGCGGAATAGTGGTTCGGTGCAGCGACTGGTTATGCGATCCAATTACGCCTCTCAACACGGTA
>JAGLYY010000324.1 GCA_023131935.1 Spirochaetales bacterium
AATTACGAAATATTTATTTGAAAACATTACTATTTTAATATAGAATGTGGAGGACGTTTTTTCATCACACTGCTTGTGCCCGCATTGTTCAAACACCCTGTTATTTACCTGGCGTCAATAAAAGAAGGGGGCTTATGGGCATGATGGAGACCTACTTTATTACAGAAAAAGATTTTCCCCAATTTCTGTCCAACATGGTCGAAAAAGAAACCGTTTACGGTCCGGTAGCAAAAAAAACTAAATTCGCCTTCAGCAGACTGAAACAGCCGGAATACCTCCGGTTGGATTATGACGTTACCATGTTACCGCCGAAGAAAATGTTTTTTCCACCGGTTCAGAAGCTCATCGACTTCGACGGATCGAAATATCACGGCTGTATCGATCCGGAGAGGATGGTTCTTTTCGGAGTTCACTTCTACGATATCAAAGCCCTGGATATGACCGATTTTCTCTTCGCCGACAATAAAAAAGATATGAACTACCTGGCAAACCGGGAAGCGGCTACTATTGTAGGATCCAGCGTTCAGAATATATCTGAACGGGCTTTCTGGGGTTCCATCGGCCGTGACATTAAACCAAAGGGCCATGATGCCTTCCTTACAAAAACAGGCAACCGAAACGGAGAATCGGGCTATATCCTGGAGGTCAGGACTGAAAAAGGGGAAGCTCTGTTAAAGTACGGGAACTTCGTCCCAGGCTCGGAGTCGGATATTGCTGAGGCTGAACGGATAAACGAAGGGCTCCTCGATAAATGCCCGGAAAAACTGAAATATGGTTCCAATGAGATCGCGGAGAACGTCCGCGCCTCCTTTTCCAATGAAGCTCTGTGGTCGGAACTCGCAACCGATTGTTTCTCCTGCGGTACGTGCAATACCGTCTGCCCAACCTGCTACTGCTTTGACGTTCATGATCTGTGGAACCTCGACCAGCATACCGGTTCTAGGACGAGATACTGGGATGCCTGCCTTACTACTGAGTTCGCGAGAGTATCTCTGGGGGCTGGTGATACTGAGAATTTCAGAGACAGCCGGGGGGAACGATTTCGCCACAGAATCATGCGGAAGGGCGCGTATTTAAATGAAAAACTCGGCGGTCCGGCCTGTGTCGGCTGCGGACGGTGTTCCGCCGCGTGTACCGCTGACATAGCCGATCCCGTACGTGTTATAGATAAAATAATGGAAACCTACTCCGAATTAAAACCTGTCGAGCCCTTGAAGGAAAAGTACGAAAACATTTTCCTCCCCAGGGAAGCAAAAATAATCCGGACCGTACAAGCGACCGCTACGGAGAAACACTTTACTCTCCAGCTTGCCGATGGAAGCCGGATGGATTTTGAACCCGGGCAGTTCCTGGAAGTATCGCTTTTTGGTTATGGCGAGATCCCCATCGGTTACGCAAGCTCACCTACCCGGAAAAACACCTTTGACATCGTTGTCCGCACTGTGGGCAGAGTTTCAACGGCAATCAACAAGCTCAATAAGGGAGATTCCCTCTTCATACGGGGCCCCCTCGGTAACGGTTTTCACCTTGATAATTTCCAGGGTCATAACGTACTGATCATAGCCGGTGGGATAGGGATTTGTCCAACAAGGAGCCTCATTCAATACATCATCGACCAGAGGGGCGAGTTTAAGGATTTTACCCTCTTTTACGGTATGCGAGATCCTTCTCAGCGGATGTTCAAGGAAGATATCGAAAAGTGGAAATCCATGGCTGATGTTAATTACTTCGAAACGGTTGATGTCGGCGATGAGTCCTGGGAGGGAAATGTCGGGGTGATTACAACCCTTTTCGAAAAAACCACTATCCCCCCCGACACCCGGGTAGTTATCTGCGGGCCTCCGGTGATGTTCAAGTTCGTTATCCGCGAATTGGGAAAAATCAACATCCCCCACGAACACATTTATGTTGACCTGGAGCGGCGGATGAAATGCGGTGTCGGGAAATGCGGACACTGCCAGATCAATGACAAGTATGTCTGTCTCGATGGCCCCGTCTTCTCCTACACCAATATTGAAGGTCTTGAGGAGGCTCTGTAATGGCAAAACCTAAAGTTGGATTCTTTGACTTTACCGGGTGCGAAGGGTGTCAGATTGAACTGACAAATTACGGAGACGCGGATTTCCTTGAGCTCCTGAAACACATTGATATTGTTGAGTTCCGGGAAGCGATGTCGGAGAAGGCGGACCACCTGGATATCGCCTGTATCGAAGGAAGCTTCACCCGGGAGGCTGAACGAAAGCGCCTCGAGGAGATCAGGAAGAGAGCAGATATTGTTATCGCGTACGGGGCCTGTGCCGCGACAGGAGGTATCAATGCCCTTAAAAATCATACAACCGATTTCAGGGAATATGTGTATGGGAAGGAAGCAGGGAGTTCGCACCTTCAGAGTAACGACAAAGCCCTCCCCATCTCGGCGGCTATCAAGGTAGATTACAATGTTTACGGATGCCCGATCGACAAGTACGAGTTTTTACACATCATCTCCCAGCTCCTCCACGGAGAAACACCTGAGATACCGACTTACGCTGTCTGCGTGGAATGCAAGCGGAATGAGACCATCTGCCTTTACGAACTGGGGGAGCATTGCCTTGGCATGATTGCCCTGGCCGGGTGCGGCGCTCCCTGCCCCGCCCAGGGGGTCCCCTGTGAAGCATGCCGCGGTTTTGTTGAGGAACCAAACGAAGAGTCTCTGGAGAAAGTACTTCAATCCGCCGGCCTGTCGAAGGAACGGGCTCAAACCAAATCTCGAATTTTTACCGCGAATATGAGGAGCGAAGCATGAAGAAACGGGACCTGAAAATCAATGTTCATCACCTTACCAGGGTTGAGGGGCATGGGAATATCCTGGTAAACGTAAAAGAGGGGAAAATTGAAAAATGCACCTGGCAGGTCCCTGAATCTCCCCGGTTCTTTGAGGCTATGGTCCGGGGACGCCACTACTCGGAAGTAGGACGAATTACCAGCAGGATCTGCGGGATATGCTCTATAGGCCACACCCTCGCTTCGATAAAAGCGACCGAAAACGCCTGCGGCATTGAAGTAACCGAACAGACGAAAAAACTCCGCAGAATATTGAAACACGCTGAGAATTTCGACTCCCACATCCTCCACACAGGGATTCTGGTGGCTCCGGATCTCCTGGGTGCCCCCTCGGTATTCCCCCTGATTGAAAGTCATGGCGCTGTTGTTGCCACGGTGCTGCGGCTCAAACGCCTGGGCCATGAATGGGGCTCTGTTATAGGAGGAAGGACAACACATCCGACCACCCCGGTCCCTGGAGGATTCGCCCGGACCCCGACGAAGGATGAATTGAAAGAGCTGCGGATGAAACTCCTCGACCGGCTCCCGGACCTGAAAACCTTTGTCGAGGTAGTGGCCTCGATCGCGGGGAATTTTCCCACGTTCGACAGGGCAACCGAATATGTTGCTGTTTCTTCGGATGATGAATATGGACTTTACGATGGATTTGTCCAGACCTGCATGCCGGACGGGACAAAAGAACGTTTTGCCGTTTCCGATTACCGGCAGGTCACCAACGAGTACATTTCCCCCAATTCAACGGCAAAGTACACGAAACACAATCTCGACAGCTATGCCGCCGGGGCACTGGCGCGATTCAATAACAACTTTGACCAGCTGCATCCAAAGGCAAAGGCGGTTGCCGAAGTCCTTGGAATGAAACCGGTAGTAACAAACCCTTACCTGAATTCCGCGGCCCAGGTCATCGAAATGGTTCACAGCTTCCATGAATCGGTCACAATTATTGATGAACTGTTAGGGGACAACTCTTACAACGTTGATGAAGAACTGGTAAAGCCGGCAAGATTCAATTCCGGCATAAGCACGGTAGAGGTCCCAAGAGGTATTCTCTTTCATGAGTACACCTATGATAAGGATGGCATGTGTACCGGGGGGAACTGTATCATCCCGACGAATCAAAATCACGGCAACATACAATTGGATTTTGAACAATTACTACCGGAATTATTACAGGAGAATAAAAGGGATGATGAGATACGGCTCGCAATGGAGATGCTCGTCCGGGCCTACGATCCCTGCATCTCCTGCTCCACTCATTATCTGGATGTGAAATTCCTTCATTAAGGTTAGTTTCCGTACTCCTCACCATAATTCGGGGTAAAGCAAACCTCACAAAAAGCAGAATGACAACAATGATTGCAATAATAATGGTGAGAGCGATCAGAACATTTCTTAACCCCCTGGACAGCATGATTTCACCTCCTATCAGCTTAAACAGGTTTTTGGATTGGGGGTACGGATACGGGGGCTGACCTTCAGCCTTTCCGGCAGTTTCGCCTTTTAAGCGTACCGCCGGTTCACAATCCACAGGGAAGCACCGACAACCAGATCGAGGGAAAGCCTGTTCAGCCAGATGAGGAAATCGGGTTCAAAAATGTTGTTCAGGAAGAAGAAATATAGAATTCGGATAATCCAGAGAGCAAGAACTATAAAACTTGCTAGAAAGAGAAGGTTTTTCGATGATGAGACGAAAAGCGCTCCTCCTATGATAATACCCGAGACCAGTTCGGTAATCGCAATCACCATGTTGAGAACATTATCCCTCCCCCCGAAGGCCTTCGCGACAGCCCTTGTGAACTGATTTAAATCTGAGTTGTAGTTGATGATCCCCACAATCCCGAGAGTAATGAGAAACAGGGCAACTACCAGTTGCAGCACCGCTTGAGGACTCAAGAGGCCCTGATGAGCTTTCTTTGCCATTATATCCTCCGTGGTACATAGTATGCCCTATGATTGCCTATTCTTCAAATACAAATGAACGTCATAACCATTTTCCTTGACCGGGCCGATAAAAACCCCTATCATTTGGCAAATCATTGATAACAACTTAAGTCTGGAGGGATAATGGTTGCCAAATACATTGTTGTAGTTGGATACGCGCTGCTTATTGTTGTAGTTGGAATCCTGGGGATGAGAAAGACCCGGAATTTTAATGATTTTCTCCTTGGAGGGGGGAAGGTTGGTCCCTGGATGACCGCCTTCTCGTATGGAACAGCTTATTTTTCAGCGGTTCTTTTCATAGGATTTGCGGGCAAGATCGGTTGGGGATTTGGGCTCTCCGGCATCTGGATTGCCGTCGGAAACACCGTTTTAGGGGTATTTGGTGTCTGGTTTCTTCTGGGAAGCAGGATCAAGAAGGCCGCGGTTGATTACAACATCCATACTATGCCGGAATTCCTTGAGGCAAGATATAATTCTCCTTTCTTTAAATTCTTCACATCGGCTGCTATCTTCGTTTTCTTCATTCCGTATACCGCCGCGGTTTTCATGGGACTCAGTTACCTTTTCGAGGTATCCTTCGGGTTGCCATATACATACGTTCTGCTTTTCATGGGGGTATTCACCGGAATCTATCTCGTTCTTGGTGGTTATAAGTCTATGGCGATGATAGATGTGGTCTTCGGAATGATAATGACAATAGGTGTTATTATTCTCCTGACATTCACTCTTAATAAAGGGGGGGGGTTGGGAAACATCATACAGAACCTCAGGGAAATCAATCCAAAGTTGGCTGCCCCGGTTGGACCACCGGGAATCTGGCCGCTGCTTTCTCTGATCATCCTGACAAGTCTTGCGCCCTTCGCGATGCCTCAACTGGTCCAGAAATTCTATGCTATCAAGGACAAGAAATCTGTTCGCATCGGCATGATAGCATCCACCGTATTTGCCCTTCTCGTTACGGGTATAGCATATTTCACAGGGGCCCTCACAAGGCTGTTCCTGTCGCCCGGGAATAACCCTGCAGCCTTCACGGAATCGGGGGCGCCCAACTTCGACGTACTGATGCCGGAATTGCTCACAACAGTTATCCCGGACGCCCTTTCGGTTGTCATTATTCTGCTAATTCTCTCGGCGTCAATGTCTACCCTCGCCGCTCTTGTTCTCATTTCAAGCTCCACAGTGGCAAAGGATTTCTACAAGGGATTTATAAAAAAAGATGCAGGCGATAAACAGCTGACAATGCTGATGAGGGTGGGAAGTGTATTTTTCATCCTCCTTTCCATAATCCTTGCATTATTCAAACCGGCAGTGATTGTAACAATTCTATCCATCTCATGGGGAGCAATCGCCTCGGTCTTCCTCGGACCTTTCATCTGGGGTCTTTTCACTAAATGGCTCAGCCGCACCGGCGCAATCATGTCCTCCCTTCTGGGTCTTGGAACCTGTCTTTTTCTCTTCTTTCTCTGGGGTCCATCGAAGGTCCCCCAGGCTGGAGCCATAGGAATGATCGTTTCCCTGGTGGTGCCGCCCCTTACCGGTCTGCTGCGTATCGGGAAAAATGCGTAACTATTATTCTATTCTTTGTGTTGATTACGGATGTACCGAAAATGACATCCGAAAAGCCTTCCGTAAGCACGCAAAAAGGATACATCCCGATGTCTCAAAAAACGAAGTATTCGCAAACAAGAAATTCATCCTTTTAAAAGAGGCATATGAAATCCTCATCAATCCCGAAACAAGAAAGCAGTATGACCTGATCTTCCGGAGTATTCTGGAGAAGGTGGATCAGTTCGACTACCGTAAGTTCCTGAAAAACCGGAAAAATAATCCTGAAAGTATCTCAAAACTTATCTGCTACGATCTTCTTCACTGCCGTGAGGCCGATGCTCTGGAACTCTATGATAAAATGACCGAACAGGGGATTTTCAATTTCAAGGAGCATGTGGACCGTGAGGATTTCATGGATTTTTCCTTTCTTCTGGCGGAGGAGTATTTGAAGGCCAATTGTATTGTGAAGGGTTATTACATTCTCAAAGGTCTTGCTGAACTTGAAGAGGAAAAACCCTATTTCAAGCATTTTTATGTTGAAGTCCTGGATAAACTGTACTCTATCTGCAAAAACAATATTCCAGAAGATGATTTAAACCTGATCCGCCTCCGGTTTCTCTATGAGGTAACTCAATTTGATCTTGAGAAAAAGGAAAAAGCTCATCTGTATAAACTGATGTCTGAGATCTACAACAAAAACGGAGATTTTGATACAGCCGTTAAGTATCTGTATAAAGCGTATGAGGTCTATCCGAAACTGCCTGGTTTGAAAGAGGCGGTTGAAGCTGTGGCGAATTTCAGCGATTATAGTACTTACTAGCGGATCTGGAATTACCAGATCCGCCTCTTTCATTTTATTCGGTTCAGCCGAATACACAGGCTGCCGCATTATAGAACGAAGATACCTCGGAGCTTGCTCCGTGGTTCTTCATTTTTATTGGAGAGGTCGTTGTTGTTATTGTTGTTAATAACAGATAACTGATTTTATCAGGTTTTCTTGAGAACCTCCCGAATATCCACAAGGTCATCGACATCACCCGAATCCAGCCGTTCCCCCGGACCTAGAGCCGCTTCTCTTTGCTCCAGCAACTCAAGAATAGGGAGGACCAGTGCCCGGGCCTCAGCTTTATCGGTAGTATTGTCTCCCCGCTTTCGACTGCTCCAGTTTCTTGCTACCAGCGCCTTCGCGAGCGCTACCGGTTTGCTGATATCAAACTCATCTTTTTCCCCGGTGCGTACAAGTATTTCTTCAAGACGGACCGATTCTCTGCCATACTTCACAGCTTGATTTTTGCTCCAGAGAGGAACAGCCTCATACATCTTGGAAAGGACATAGTAGGAGTCGGCGTGCTCTGGGTCGAGCTCAATTGCCTTTTTAAGATCTGCTTTCATCGGACCTGTCCTGAATAGAGACGCGAGGATTCCTTTGGTCTGCCCCCATTGGCCGACATTGGATGCCCGCCAGTAGTAGGCTTCAACCGCTTCCTCCCGGTTAGCGCCGGTGCGCTCAAAAATCTCAATAGCCTCAGCAGCCCAGTCTTCTCCCCGGTCGTAAAGGGCAAGAACCTGGGTTTTTGTTACCGGTCTGCCCATCTCATCCTTTTCATCATTCTCAAAGAGGATCTTGTATCTCCAGGCTATGTTTAAGTTTGCCCTGGCCATGCGCCAGAGAATGGCAATTTTCTGTCCATCATCCGCTGAGGTGAGGGCTTTTTCCAAAATGGGAATCTGTTCATCATAGATCTTCTCATCATCCATACGGTCTATCTGCTCGACCATTTCACTGAAAGAATCGCTGAATCCTGCCGCGGCTACGAGCATCATCAGTAAAACTAAAGTAAGTGCTTTTTTCACCCTGGGTTCCTCCTGCATTTGATTAAGGGGTTAAAAAATGGTAAACCGTGATGCTCCCGGGGTCAAGCATGGATTGAAAAATCTTTGAATAGTGGTATAGTGTGTCCTTGTTATCAACTTTTTTAACTAACTTAGGAGAAATCATGACTCTACGAACTTTTATACTGTCCTTTTTGTGCATAATTGCCCTGGCTATGCCGGTTTTCGCGGGTGGAGGGCAGGAGGAACCATCTCAGGAAGAGGAAAGTCGTCCTGTTGTCTCGACAGAAGAGGGCACCACCATTGTTGTAAGCGAAGAACTCATCGCCCTGGTGAATAAACAGCCGATAACCCTTGAAGACCTCGATAAAGAAACCGAGAGGATTGTCGCCCAATTCAGCTCCCAGGGAAAAGTGTTTGGAGAAGAAGAACTCATCGAAATTCGATGGAAGATCCTGGAAAGTCTCATTAACCGGGAACTTCTCGGGCAGAAAGCTACTAAGATGGGGATAGAAACTGATGAAGCCCTTGTTGAACAACAAATTGAACAATACAAAGCTCAATTTGGGGGAGAGGAGGGACTCATTGCAGCTCTGTCACAACAGGGATATACGATGGAAACCTTTACCAGTGAGATTACCGAATCTATCAAACTTCAAACCCTTATTACTCAGGAAACTATGGCTCTTGCTCAGGTAACTGAAGAAGAAGCAAAGTCCTTCTACGATAATAATCCTCAGCGTTTTGTACAACCCGAGATGGTTGAAGCCAGCCACATCCTTATCAAGATGGAGCCGGATGCCGATGAAGCAGCACGAAAAGAGGCGATGGATCGAATCACTCAAATCCAGGAAAAACTTAAGGAAGGCGTTGATTTCGCCGAAATGGCCAGACTCCTTTCCGAGGGACCTTCAGCGGAACGGGGAGGAGCGCTGGGATTTTTCCAGAGAGGACAGATGGTAAAATCATTTGAGGATGCGGCATTTGATCTGGGTATTGGAGAGATCAGTGACGTAACAGAATCTCAGTTCGGCCTGCACCTTATTAACGTAACCGGAAAAAAGGCACAGAGAACTATTAGTTTTGAAGAAGCCCGGCAACAGATTTTGGTGGCACTACAGCAGGAGAAAAGCGCTCAAACGATTAATCAATACCTCGATTCCCTGCGGAAAGAGGCGGAGGTAGAGCTCTTCATGGCAGAACCTGGCAAAGAAGGTTAAACTTAGCCACAACGTTAATCCACTGGGGCTGTCCTGTGATATTTGTAACTATTCAG
>JAGLYY010000325.1 GCA_023131935.1 Spirochaetales bacterium
TACCTCAACTTATTGGAAGCTATCTATTGCCTACAAATCACGCAACTCCTTAATTGTTTCATCTAAAAGCTTATCAATATTATACTCATTATTAAGTATTAAAGGTTTCCATAACTTTTCAGCTATGATACTGAAGATTTCTATTTTATCAGGGTGAGTTATTGTCCCGGATTTATCAATAAAGCTGATAAGTTTCTTCATGTTCGGGTATTGGTTAAAATAATCGGAAAAAAGTGGATTTTCATGCAGATCGCCTCTGCATGGGATATGAGATATGGAGTGCAAGAGGTCCAGATCATTTTCTTCCGTTAGATAATACCACTTTATAAAGTTCCATGCCTTTTCAATATTTTTACTGTTCTTAAAAATAGAAGCTCCTTTAATACTTGCCTCTACCCAGGGTGCACAGGGGCAATCAATAAAATCCGGGATTGGTGGGGGGGAAAATACAAGCGTCAGTTCCGGATTTACATTATCGGACAATAGCAAATTAGCCGGGTGGCGTATCAATTTATACCCAATATTTCCTTTTTTAAAAAAGTCATATCTTTTTTTATCATTTGATATATAACCTTTTTTCACAGCATCAGATAGAAATCTGAAAATTTCTTTACTTTCAGGTATATCAATTTTGGAAATATCAAAGCATAACCCCTTTTCGCCCATGATTGCCATATTATAGGCATGCCAGTATCGTGCAATGATCCACCAATTTGGTGATAAGGGTAAATCAGCCGGAATTGTATCTTCCATCTTTTTAATACGTTCTGCAAACTTGTTGAAATCATTATATGTTCTGGGTGGGTTATCAAACCCCGCCTTTTTTAAGAGTACGCGATTGTATATTCCAAGAATTGGTGTCCAGTGTTGTGGAAGAATATAAACATGTCCATCGGCGGCCCTTATTTTATCTAAAAACTTTTCAATTTTTCTTTTTTTAACCATTGTGTAAAAACCTTCCATGGTATCAAGCGGTACCAATACACCGTCTCTGGCCAGATAGTTTGCAAAAAAAGCCTCCATACCCTGATATAGATCAGGAGATATACCCTTTACTATCGAACTTTTTATTACCTCTTCTGTTTCCATTCCTCTGGGGACCGGGTTGAACGTTACAATAGATCTGGGATTGTTTTTATTCCATATAGTGACAATTTTTTTTTCATGTTCATATAGCTTTCCCGGAGCAGTCCACAAAACCAGAGGAGTAACCAGATTTCTTCTTATTCCTTTTTTGTTGTATCTGGAACAGGTATTATTATTAATGAGTTTATTGCTAACAATGGCTCTATAGGGATGAATAGTAATACCCTTGATTTGTCCAAAAAGAATTGAGGCTGCCAGTCTTCCTTTATTTTCCCAGTCAGGTTGTATCAAGGATATCCTCTCAGGGGACTGTGTAACTACCCCATCATCAAAACCTATAATTGAAATATCTTCCGGTATTCTGATATTATGCTTGTTTAAAACCTGAATAACTCCCTTTGAAAAGATATTACTTGACAGGATAATCGCGCTTGGCAGAGAATCCTGTTCAAGAATTTCTTCAATTGCCCTTATACTGAAATCCTGTTCCTCCTCGCTATCATCTCTTATTTTTATATATTTCTTAATTAAGGTTAGATCATGATCTTCAATTTCTTGTTTAAAAGCATTGTGGCGTTCTTTAGAACTTAAGTTTTTTAAGCTGCCGGAAATAAAACCAATCTTTTTGTGTCCAAGTGCAACAAAATGTTCAACAGATTTTCTGATTCCATTAAAATTATCCGTATTCACTGAAAAATATTTTGATGAACAAGATTCCATGTCAATACATACAAATGGGATACTCTGAGTTGTGAGGGAAATATATAGAATTTCAGGAATATGCTTTCCAAGCAGTATTACACCTTTTGTTCCGGTATTATGAATTATCTCCGGCAGTGTATTTTCTTCCCTCAGCTTTACCAGGATAATCGAATATCCCTCTTTGTTGAAAAAAGTTTCGACCTTTTTTATTACCGTATCATAGCCATGGTGATGGAGTTCCAGTATATCCCGGTTATGAAATAGAATTGCAATATGTTTTGACACTGAAACAGGAGGTCTTTTGGCTATGGAAACATTGTGTTTTTGCAATATTTTCAATACCATCTCCCGGGTTTTTTCATTTACATTGTTTTTATTATTTATGACCCGGGATATGGTGGCAATTGAGACCCCACATTCTTCTGCAATCTGTGTAAAGTTTATGTTTATTCGTTTTTTTGGCATCTTAAATCACCTTTCATCTTATTATTACCATATATAGAACAGTTTTTCAATGTAAAAAAGAAGGTTTTTCAGTATCCTTCAAAAGCAGTATAAAAGTGATCGGTTAAGCTTATGCATGCATTGAAACCATATCTGGTTAAAATTTGCCTATTTTTTGGTATGATAGCCCGCTTGGCGGTTTGTTTACAGTGAAATTATCTTCTATTTTGTAAATTACATGAAAACAATGTAATAATGACAATAATTACATGTAATATTGCAAATATTTGTTGACAGATATGAATTTCCAATGTTATGCTAAGCTATATTCAAGTAAATATGGTTTCTGTTAAAAACTAATCTATAAGGAGGTTATCTGGGTAAACACATCTTTAATATAAAAAGTTGCTAAAAATTAAAAAGTTACCAGAAACTGTAGGATGAAAATTTTCAAAGGAGAACTGAAGATGAAAAAGCTTTTACTTATGTGTTTAGTATTATTCATTGCCCTGATACCGGCTTCTTTATTTGCCGGAGGACAGGCCGAGGGAACAACAGAAACTGCTGTAGAAAAACCGCTGACCTATTGGACCGTTGGCGGAGATTTTTATCAAGCTGAGAAAAGAGCAATAGACAGCTTTAACAAAGAGAATCCTGACAATCCTGTCATATATAATCCGATACCGGCAGGGTCAAGTTCGGAGATGATTATTCAGACTGCAATTGCCACAGGAACCGCGCCGACCATTATCGCTAATATGGAAATGGGTTTTGGACACGTTCTTGCTGAAAATGACGCGCTTGTCGCGCTTGATACGCTTCCCGGTTTTGATGAACTTATAAAATCCAGGCACGCCGAGAGTTTTGTGGATAATCTCAGGGCAGAAGACGGTCATATCTATGTGCTTCCGCAGACATGGAAACCGGCGCTTTTTGTATATGATAAAAAACTATTAAACCAGGCAGGGTTCGATAAACCTCCTGTCACATACAGCGAGTTTAATGATTACGCGTCCAGGTTAATTGGAATGGGGGATTATATAGCCATAGATTTTGATCCGACTGCCGCCTGGTGGAAGGTTAGATATTACTGGCATACATTTTATATGTCGGCAAATGGCAATGTACAAGAGCTGTCAGAAGATGGTCTTGATACAAAATCCGATGTTTCGGTCGCTTTTGTTGAATTTGTAGCCAATGCCTATAAAAATGGATATGCTTCTGTAAACAAGGATAAATATAAGTTTAAAGAATTCGCAAATGTAGGATGCATGGCTTGCGCGGGTTCGCATGAGATAATGAAGGTAAAAAACATGCGTCCGGATGCTGAAGTTGTTGCGGCCGCCCCTCCGGTACCCGATTTTGTGGGAACCAATGAAAAAGCATGGGTTGATGCCAGTGTCAAGGGTCTTGGCATTATCAAAAACAGCGGCAGTGTGGAAAAAGCATGGGAATATATGAAATGGCGATTTTCCAATCCGGAGTTTGATCTGAACCAGCTGGAAGCAACCGGTGAGCTTCCAATGAGAGCAGACCTTTTAGAGAATCCCGTGTTTGAGGATTACTTTAATAATAATCCGGGGCTGAATGAATTTATAAAATTTGTTCCTCGATCCCTTCCTGTTGTGCATACTGGCAGCTATGACATCTTTAATGCTGTTAAAAAAGCATTGTGGGAGCCCTTGGCATATCAGAAGAAGGACGTTAATACGGCGATACGCGATGCGGAAGAAGCTATGGCTGCAATTAAAAAATAGTAGAATAATGTGCAAGAGAGAGGGCCATTTTCAAGAACGGCCCTCTCTCGAATAAATAAAAAGGGGCTAAGGAGTATGATTTTTGGGGCTACTATTAATGGGCTAAAAGAAAAGTATAGCGGCTATATGAAGAGTATCGCGGCAACAGGAAGAGGTAAGGGCAAAAAGGGTAAAAAGAAAGTATCATTAAAAATGTCATTAATTGCCTGGGGAATCATTCTGCCCTATATTATATGGAATATTGTCTTCTGGATATATCCAAATGTAGCATCAATACCCCTGGCCCTCTTTGATACAAGTCTGATCGGCGTCAACAGCGTTTTTGTGGGGTTTGGTAACTTTCTGGATTTCTTTAAACGAGAAGAGTTTAGAATGATTATGTTCAATATGGTTCGTTTCGGGATCATTTACATCCCGTTATCTCTCATTATTTCCATGGCCCTGGCTTTGATGCTGAACTCTGTTAAGAATGTTGTGTTAAAATCTTTTTTAGTAATCTCCTTCCTTTTACCGAACCTTACCGGAGCAGTGGCGTATTCAGTAATATTCCAGAAAATATTCAGTCCCTACAGTTTCTTGTCAAAAGCCATATCTTTTATCGCGGGGAAAGATATCGGATGGTTCACTGACGCAAACATAGTTCTTATTCCAATTGCAATCATGATAGCATGGAAGAGTTCCGGTTATTATGCCCTTCTTCTTCTGGCAAATATATCCTCAATTCCAGCCTCATATCATGAAGCGGCACAAATGGATGGCGCGAGGGCATTTACACGCTTCTGGAAAATTACATTGCCGATGATTAATCCCACTTTTATCGTTGTTGTAATTTTTGCAGCCACAACTTTTTTCTCGGTTTTTGCTGAACCATTATTGCTCACGGGGGGTGGAGGCCCAATGCTGGCAAGCTATACCTTTAAGCTGGAAACTGTTCATCAGATTTATGACAGAATGGCTGTGGGTTATGGGGCTGCTGTTTCTCTGGTCGCAGGCGTAATGTCATATATACT
>JAGLYY010000326.1 GCA_023131935.1 Spirochaetales bacterium
TTACTTTGTCATAATTCAACAGCTCTTTAAGTGTAATTCTTAAGCTTTCAAGCAACTTCATTATAGCACAAGCAGCAGTGCTTTCTATAACTGTCTTTCTTCAGATTCAGGGCGGGGGCTGTTTTCCAGAATTCCACGTATATCTAAAATAGCTTCCGAAAAAGGGATGATACTGATAGTATCAATATACTGTCTGAGCTTTCCTCCCGTGAGAAGAAATGCTTTCGCCATTGGATAATCGGATAGGAAAGCTTTTAAGCCCGAAAGATCTTTTCGGGATACATGCGATTTTCTTTTAATCTCAATAGCCAGGAGTCCTCTTTCTCCGTATAAAATAAAATCTACCTCAAGGCCGCTGCTGGTCCTCCAGTAGTGAATCCGATAGTTTAAAGCATAATAGTCGTTGACTGCCCGCAGCTCCTGCAAAAAAAGTGTTTCCAAGGCTGCTCCCTCTATTTCTTCCGTTGAATCCAAAGGACCTCGAGGACGCAGAAAACGAAAGACCCCCGTATCAAAAAAATAGAACTTTGGATGAGCAGCTATCCTCCGTTTAGCTCGCCTGGTAAAAACCGGAATTCTTACGGAAAGGAGCATGTCTTCCAGGATAAAAAAATAGTTCTCCACTGTTTTTCGCTCAACACCGCATTCCCTGGCAATTTCCGTAATATTTAATACCTGGCCCTGGGAGAAACTGGCAGCCTCCAGAAACCGGGAAAAAGCTGCAAGATTCCTGGTCAAACCCTCTTGCAGGACCTCTTCTCTCAGGTAGGTTGATATATACGATTCTAAAAACTTTCTTTTCTCTTTTCCGGAGAAAACTGCGGGTAAGAGCCCGAATCGTAAGGATTCCGATAAATTGAAGCTATCCCCCAGTTCCTCGGTACAAAAGGGGTACATATAATAAGTCATTGCCCTTCCGGCAAGAAGGTTTATTCCTTTCCTCCTTAAAGACCGCGCGCTTGAGCCGGTTAAAATAAAACACCTGTCCGTGGCTTCAATCAATCTGTGTACCTCGTTTAATAATGAAGGTATTTTCTGTATTTCGTCTATAATAACCCAGCCGTGATAATCGGGGGGAATGAAGGTTTCCAACCGTTCAGGATAGGCTGTTAAAACCGAAAAAAACTTACCATCCAATAAATCGAGATAAACACTACCGGGAAAAGAACTTTTCAGCCAGGTCGTTTTTCCAGTTCCTCTCGGACCAAAAAGGAAAAAACTGCCATCCTCTATCGGAGGAATTTTAAAAATTCTTGGATACATGTTTCCATTTTACATGGTAATTTGGAAATTGCAAGTCAAAATTTATCCTTTCGGGTGATGGCTAACCATTGGAAACAATTTCAATCGAAGATCTTCATAAGGCTTTCATGGCTAAGTTGCACCGGATTATTCGCTAAACGCTCACTATTGACGCTATTAATGAAGCTGTTCTTATCTTCATCAGTAGTCAATCCGATTGTTTTCAATTCTGTTTCCAATCCAATGCTTACCATAAGGTCCGTTATCTTTTTTTCGGCCTGAGCAGCGTCGGCGACGTTTAGTAAATAGGTTAACGCATCACTAATTCTTTTAACGTACTCCCTTCCCCGGGGATCAATAACAACCTTGTCTTCAATATCAAGGTTCCACCCTATGATCTTTCTCATCGTCAAACCGACAGCATGACCATGAGGAACATTGTAATAGCTTGTTAAATAATAGGAGAGTGCGTGGGGGGCTGTTGTCTTTGATATATTTATTGCCCTGCCCGCGAAATTCGCGGCTAAAGCCATATTCGCCCGGTTTTCCCTGCCTGGATTATTGACCGCGCCTTCCAGATTATCCAAAGCAAGCCTGATCGCGCTTTTGGAGTATTCTCTGGATTCCTCAGTCGAGTTTACCGACCAGAAAGATTCAATGCCCTGACAAAGCGCGTCCATCCCGGTACATGCCGTAATATGGGGTGAAAGATTTGCTGTGAAAGATGGATCCAGAAATACATAATCGGGTAAGAGAGATTGATGGGTAAGAGAATACTTGCTCTTTTCTATATAAACAACCGCGAAATGGGTTGATTCACTGCCGGAACCGGATGTTGTTGGTATGGCAAGAAAAGACAGGGCCCCGTCATCCGGTGCCTTCGGTGTTTTTTCCTTTCTAATATACTCTTCCGGAGCTCCCTCCTGGTTATGAAGGATGTTTATTGATTTTGCCATATCAATAACGGTCCCCCCTCCAACCGCGATAATGATATCAGGCCGAAAACCATTTATTATCCGTATCCCCTTTTTTACATCTGCGACATTGGGGTTCACCTGGAAACCGGAAAACCTGCATACTTCTTTATCTTTCAGCAGTGTATTGAATAGTGAGCCGGCGCCGGATTCGATGAATGATCTGTTCCCTGTTACTAGGAAAATCCTCTTAGCCTTCAGTTTCTCTATAATACGCTGTAAATCATCACTGCAGTTGTTTCCATGGAATATCACCTGCTTTTTCATTGCCGCATCGCTTTCCTGGCTATGAGCAGATCTTCCGGAGTATCAATTTCCATGCAAAACTTCCCTGAAATATCGAAGGGAGATAAATGCAACCTATCCAGATGAAGATTCAAGGCTTCTTCCGCGTAAACGGATTTGTTATCTGCCTTCATAAAATCCTTGATCGCATCCATCCAGACAGCCATAAATTCTTTGGACAACTTATATACCGGCAATAAAAACGAACAATCATCTCCATCAACATATGTTCCGATTTGCACTACTTTGCCGTTACTTAGGCGGCCCTTAAAATCCTTCTCGGGAAGCGGCGCGCTTGTGTCAATGATAACCGCGTCTTTTTCTTCCGCGGTAAGGAGCTCCTTGAAAACAATACCGTCAGCAACGATGTCACCATGGAGGAGTATCACATCATCGTTGAGCTGTTCTTCCGCGAGGAACATCGAATAGATGTAATTCGTTGACTCGTAGAGTGGATTCGCGACATAGGTCACTTTCAAATCGGGAAACTTCCCGTCGATATATCTCTCAACCCTGTCGTTAAAAGGGCCGGTAGTAATAAGAAAGTCATCTATGCCGCTGTCAAGAAGATCTTTGATCTGTTTTGAGAGTATGGTCTCACCGGAGATAAGTTCAACAAGGCATTTTGGGCTCTCTTTTGTCAGATCACCCATTCTTTTTCCAATTCCCGAGTTTAGTATTACCGCTTTCATCTTTGCACAAATTCCATGAA
The DNA here is from genome assembly GCA_023131935.1 of Spirochaetales bacterium. Classification (GTDB taxonomy): domain Bacteria; phylum Spirochaetota; class Spirochaetia; order JAGLYY01; family JAGLYY01; genus JAGLYY01. The sequence goes on from JAGLYY010000326.1 coordinate 3,214, forward strand.
ATCGGTTTTGTTCTGCTTTGGGGGGATTGTTGGTCTGCCTAAATCTTTCCTTGCCCCTTTATCGGTCCTGATTTCAAGCAATATAGGGCCCGTTTTAGCTAAAAATGCTTTTATCTGCTTTTTTAACTCGGCTGCTGAAGAAACGGAATACCCTTTTTTATAGCCGGAGGCTGTCGCGATACCGGGAATATCTATCCGAAAAGCAACGGTCGGCTGGCCCCCGACAGAATCATGGGCGCCGTTGTTGATTACGATATGCTTGAAATTCTCTACTGCTCCATCGGCAATTATCGGTACTCCTCCCATGTGCATCAGGAAGGCCCCGTCACCATCGATACAGATTACCCGGCGTTCAGGTTTCGCCAGGGCTATACCGAACGCTATCTGTGAGGCATGCCCCATTGAACCCACTGTCAGGAAATCTTTTTCGTGACCCTGGTTGAGGTCCTCTCTGAACTCAAACAGCTCCCGCGATGTTTTTCCCGTTGTCGATACAATGATCTCACTACCGTTCAGCTCTTTCACTACTATCTTGAGTGCGTCTTCACGGCTCATTTCATAATTTGTTTCTTTTTCACCGCTAAGGGGGTATTTTTCAAAGACCCCTTTCTTTACGACAACGGCAAATGGTGATTTCTTTCGCGCGAAATGCTCTTTCACCATGTTTAAGACAGGAGTAAAATCATCACTCGCGTCAGACAAAATCGTATAGGGGATTCCCATTGTTTCAAGTAAACCGAGAGTGATCTCCCCCTGTTTCACATGCTGAGGTTCATCTTTCTTGTCCGGTTCGCCCCGCCAGCCGATCAAGAGGAGAATCGGAATATCATATACCGCTTCATCCGCGAGAGATACCAGTGGATTCACCGCGTTCCCGATACCGGAATTCTGCATATACACCATTCCGGGCTTCCCCGTTGCTAAATAATAGCCTGAGGCAATGCCAATCGCGTTCCCTTCATTTGCCGCGATGATATGCTTATCCTCTGCCGTTTTATCGGTAATATAAGCACACATGTCCTTTAACAGGGAATCAGGAACGCCGGTAAAGAAATCAATTCCGATTTTTTGTAAGCTTTCATAGAAATCTTTTGGAGATATCATATTATTTTCCACCCGGTATGAGAGTAAGAATTTCTTTTATCGGTAAGCAGTCGTCATTCGTTTCAAAAGCCCTGTGGTTTTTCAGTATTGTCTTTGCCGTCTTTACCATCGCGGGATAGGCGCTTCTAAGCAGATGATTGGCGTAAATCACAATGTTTACTCCCGCTTCGGCCAACTCCTCTTCGGTTATGGTGTTATAGGTAGTTGGTACTACAATCAGAGGAACTTTTTGATCAAAGCTTGAGTATCTCTGGCAGAATTCGAGGATTTCGTCAGGTTTCTTTTCCTTACTGTGAATCATAATGCCGTCTGCTCCGGCACTTATACACGCTTTGGCTCTCTTCAGCGCGTCC
>JAGLYY010000327.1 GCA_023131935.1 Spirochaetales bacterium
AATATATTCAACAATAAAATCACTTCCAAAGAGTAGACTTCTTAAAGCAAAGGAGCTTGCCAAAGAAGCGGGTTCCATGCGGGCTACAAATATGGTTATTATCGGTGCCGCGGCCGGTGAACTTCCGCTTGGCGAAGATTCAATAATAAACGCAGTCAAGGACCTGTTTAAGTCGAAGGGTCAAGCTGTTATTGATACTAATATTCGTGCTTTTAAACTTGGCGGGGGAAATATATCGTAAGAATACATTCTGGTGAGTGATAGAGCGTTGTAATAACATTTCAATCAAGGAGCGGATATGTCAAAACTTGATGAATTGGTAAATCTCCTGAAAAAGGCGCCTGATGAGGTGTTTATTCAACCCCACAATGTACCGGATCCCGATGCTATAGCGAGCTCTTTCGGTTTACAATATCTCCTTAAGCAAAGGGGCATTACTGCTGAAATTGTCTATGAGAATGAACTGGAAAAAGCTAATTCAACAAAAATGCTGGAGCTGTTTGATATAGAGCTGCGTCTTGCCGGAGATGTAGATACTCTGGGGAAAGAGGACTGGACCGTCCTTGTAGATGTGCAGAAGGGAAATACAAATGTAACTGATCTGGTAACCGATGAAGTAGCTGTTATTGATCATCATGAGTACATGGGAAATAACGGCTATAAGTTTGAGGATATCAGACCGGAGATCGGTGCCTGTTCCACAATAATTGCGGAATACTACATGGAAAATGATATTGCGATTCCCAGGAATGTGGCCACTGCTCTTCTATATGGTATCTTCATGGATACGGACAATTTGACCAGGGGCGTTTCTGAGAATGATATAAATATGTTTTACCATCTGTATAGTTTGTCGGATATTTCACTCATCACCGAACTAAAGGGAAATCAGATCAGTAAAAATGATCTGGCTGATTATGCCAGAGCATTCAGTATGGTTGAAGTATATGGGGAGTTAGGTTTTTTATACCTGGATAACTGCAACGATTCCCTGCTTGGTGCTGCCAGCGATATTGTAATAACTATAGCGGGGGTAAACGTCGTTGTTGCCTATTCACCCCGGGATACGGGTATCAAGTTTTCAACCAGAAGTATTGATGATAAGGTCAAGGCTAATGATCTGGTAAGATATATTCTGGAAGGTGTGGGCTTTGGAGGGGGACATAACAGCATGGCAGGCGGTTTTCTCCCTGTGGCAAATCTTGAAGAAAGCAAGAGCCTTCATACATTTGTCCGGCATAGAGCGATAACTTTTATAGAGGAAAAGAATTAGTCTGAGAAATATCTCCGCTCAAGCATTTCCAATATCATTATCCATGATAGTATTGCATCACTTAAACCCGCCTTTTCTGCTTTTCTTAGGTTTTCCCTCAGTACATCGATAATCGCTTTTATCATGGTGATATCATAAGTTCTTGCTACTGGTTGAAGATATTACAGGCTTATAGTAATGCAGGAAAACGTTACCAAGTAATAATGATATACACAATAATACTAATGTTGGCGAAAAACAAGGAATGAACAAAAGCTTGTGGAACAAGTAGTTACAGGAGTTACAAAAAATATAAAAAATAATCACAGGAAAACGTTGACAATATAACGATACTGTACTACAGTGATAGAAAATCCAAAGGAGAGAAAAATGAGGAAAATGGTTGTTTTTCTGCTTATTCTCGCGATATCGCTTCCGGTATTTGCGGGAGGTTCAAAAGAAGAAGTGGCGGAAGGTTCGGTGGAGGTGTCGGTATGGTTCCATTCCGGCAAAGGGATGGAGCGAGATACACTGAATGCCCAGATTGCTGATTTTAACGCAATGCAGTCTGATATTGTTGTTGTTGCAAAGCAACTTCCCGAAGGTTCCTATACGGAGCAGGTAAATGCCGCGGCCCTTGCCGGCGGACTGCCTGATTTGCTCGACTTCGATGGCCCTTTTGTTTACAACTTTGCATGGGCCGGTTACCTGATGCCCATGGATGATTATATTGATGCCGATATGCTTGCGGATATCCTTCCTTCAATTGTCAAACAGGGTGCATACAAGGGAAAACTTTACAGTCTCGGAACTTTTGACTCTGGTCTTGGCATTTATGGTAACCGCATATATCTTGAGAAAGCGGGGGTAAGAATTCCAACGGGTGTAGATGATGCATGGACAGCTGAAGAATTTGCTGACGTACTTTTAAAGCTCCAGGCTCTTCCTGAGGTCGAATATGCGCTTGATCTCAAGATGAATTATGGCCGGGGTGAATGGTTTACGTATGCTTTTTCTCCTCTGCTTCAGAGTTTCGGTGCTGACCTTATCGATCGCAGTAATTTCCAGAAATCAGATGGAACTATTAACGGCCCAAAAGCTGTTGCTGCTATGGAACTTTTCCAGAGCTGGTTCACCGATGGTTATACAAAATATAACCCGGGTGGCGATACCGACATGGCGGATGGAAAGGCTGCTTTAAGTTTCGTTGGGCACTGGATGTACACCACTCTGAAAGAGGCTCTTGGAGAAGACCTTGTTCTCCTTCCGATGCCGAAATTCGGTGGAAAGTCCGCAACAGGTATGGGCAGCTGGAACTGGGGAATGACCTCCTCTACCAGAGATCCTGAAGCGGCTATGATCTTCCTGAAGTACCTGATGGAACCTGATCAGATCTTAAGGATGACAAATGCAAATGGAGCTGTTCCTTCCAGGAAATCCGCTATTGCAATGACAGACCTTTTCAATGTTGGTGGAGATCTTGAAGTGTTTATTCAGCAACTAAACAGCACTGCTGTTCCAAGGCCGGAAACAGCTGCTTATGCTGTAATTACGACAGCATTTGCCGAAGCAATCGACAATATTGCCCAGGGTGCGGATGTACAGGCTGCCCTCGACAAAGCGGCACAACTGATAGATCAGGACATAATGGATAACAAAGGTTATAAATAAAATCTGATCCGTATGAGGGGGGCTGCCCCCTCTTTTTTTGTTTATTGAGAGGTAGAAATGGTCCTGAGAAAATCAACACTGATGAGCCAGGCGAGGTATGAAGCTTATTCCGCCTGGCTGTTTGCCGCCCCGGCACTTATATTACTTTCACTGTTCCTGATTGGCCCATTCTTTATGTCCCTGGGGCTTGCCTTTACAGACCTGAGGCTTATCTCACCGTTACCAACAGAATTCATCGGGTTCAGGAATTTCGTTCGTCTTTTTTCAGACACGGTTTTCTTTAAGTCCATCGGTAATAACTTTAAATTTGTACTGATTGTAGTACCTGTTCAGACTACCCTTGCGCTTCTTCTCGCAATTATGGTTGATAAAACAAGGCGGTTTTCTAATGTGTTTCGAATGATATACTTTATGCCGGTTGTTGTCCCTATGATTGTCGTATCAGTTATCTGGTACTTCATGTATAACCCATCCATAGGTCTTATCAATAAAGGATTGAGTTTCATATCCTTCGGAGTACTTGGAAAATCACTCTGGCTGGAGGGGGAAAAAACAGCACTACCCGCCATCATGATTTTGTCCACATGGCAGGGGGTAGGCTTCCAGATGGTAATTTATCTGGCTGGTCTGCAGGATATACCACAGTCCCTTTATGAAGCCGCGACGGTAGATGGATCATCTCCATGGCACACTTTCTGGTACATCACGCTGCCACAGCTTAGGAACACTACGATATTCATTGTGATTTCAACAACAATTCTGGCATTCCAACTATTTACGCAGGTTAAGGTAATGACAAACGGCGGTCCAAATGACGCAACGAGTACTACGGTGCTCTATATCTACAATCAGGGCTTTAAAAACCTTAAGGTCGGATATGCTTCCGCCGTATCCGTTGTTTTCATACTGATTGTTTTGGTTATCTCCCTGGTTCAGAGGAAATACCTTAAATCGAACAGGGAAGTTGGGTAATATGAAAAGTGTGAGGCTTCGTGATTCACTGGCATTCCGAAAAAAAACCAGTGTATTTTTCAGATATTTTGGCATGGCTGTTCTAGGGATTTTCTTTCTATTTCCGATAGTGTTTCTTCTAGTCTCTTCACTTAAGCCGGAAGAACTCGTAGCCAGGGAAATGAGCAGTATAATGGCTTTTATACCGCGGCAGGTTTCTTTACAGAATTACTTTGATGTTTTCCATGAGATGCCTTTCTTGCGGTTTATGATGAACTCGATAATTATTGTCGGTAGTATTGTATCCTTGGGGATAATTGTAAACAGCATGGCCGCCTATGCTTTCAGCAGGCTCAGGTGGCGTGGCAGAGATGCAATTCTGACAGTAATTCTTGCTTCAATGATAATCCCTTTTGAGTCGATAAGCATCCCCCTTCTGCTGGAGGTAAACCGGTTCGGCTGGATCGATACATATTTTGTTCAGATAATTGTCTTCATAGCGATCCCTCTCTATATCTTTCTGTTCTATCAGTTTTTCCTTAATATTCCGAAAGATATAGAAACCGCCGCACGAATAGATGGAGCAGGTAACTTTACCATCTTCTTTCGAATTGTACTCCCTATTTCAAAACCGGTGATTGCCACGGTAGCAATTCTCAGTTTTATTCAACAGTGGGGGAATTTTCTCTGGCCATTGATGGTAACCCGGGGGTTCGAAGTGCGTCCGCTGCCTGTTGCGATGCAGACTTTTTTCGGGATGCAGCCTCGCATATGGGGAGACATAATGGCCTTTGCATCGATGATTACCATACCCGTACTCATACTATTTCTTCTATTCCAGAAATGGTTTATTAAGTCTGTTGCAAGCTCAGGTATAAAAGGATAAGCAGGATAATGATTGGAGATAAGATAATTATTCGGGAATATCACACGGTAATAGCAAAAAAGATCGTTTCCGTAATAAAAGCAACTATTATACATGATGTAAAGAACAAAAAAAAATATGTTATCTCTGTCGCGGGGGAATCAGGTTCCGGCAAGAGTGAAATCGGCTGTGAAATAATGAGAGCGCTTAATGATATCGGTATTATAGCGGAGGTTTTCGGGCAGGATGATTACTTTGTTTTTCCTCCTAAGACTAATCACTCCATGAGGTTAAAGAATATTGATCAGGTGGGTACTTACGAAGTCAAACTTGATTTGATTGATGCTAATCTTTTTTCCTTCATATCCGGTGCTGATACATTCTATAAACCTCTCATTGATTATGATAAGGACATTATCTGCCACGAAAATCTGGAGGCTGCCCGGTTGGATGTGATTATAGTGGAAGGAACCTATACTTCTCTTTTAGAGTTTGTCGATTGCAGGGTATTCATAGACAGAACTTACAAGGAAACGAAGGCAGACAGGGAAAACAGGGGGAGGGAGAAGATGGACCCTTTTGTAGAGAATATTCTGGAAATTGAACACAGGATTATCAACGCGCATAAAAGTAAAGCGGATATTGTTATCAATCACGATTTTTCCGGCATCATTATATCCGGGAAGAAAAATGAATGAACAGCGATGGGTTTAATTGGGCAGTGGAGCTTCTCCACAAAGCACTCACCCCGGCAGGTTTTGTTGCCTCTTTAACAGATGAGAATAACTACAGGAGAGTCTGGACAAGGGACGGAGTAATTACGAGCCTGGCTGCTCTGATGACCGAAGATGAAAAACTCCACCGGGGGGTAGAGAGTACACTTGAGACTATCGCGAACCATCAGGGTCCTCACGGAGAAATCCCCAGTAATGTGTCTGCCGATGGCTTGGTAAGCTATGGCGGTCTTGTCGGAAGGGTTGATGCCCCACTCTGGTATATTATTGGTGTGTGTGCATATGTGAAGAGAAGCGGAAAAAGATCACTTGCGGAACGTCACCGGGAGCCGATGGAGCGGGCCCTTTTCATTTCCGCATGCTGGGAATTTAACAACCGCGGTTTGATATATGCCCCTGTTTCCAGCGATTGGGCAGATGAATTCATATTATCCGGATACACTCTGCTTGTGCAGGTCCTTTACTACCAGGCACTAAAAGGGTTCGGAACGCTTTTTAGGAGTGTGGAACATATTGAAAAGGCGGAAAATCTTAAAAAGCTCATAGAAATAAACTACTGGGTAAGTGAGGATGGCAGTAAGGCCGACCTTTATCATCCAAATGCCTATAGACAGTTTCTGAATGAAAAGGGGCGAAAACACTACTGGCTTGCTTCTTTCAGTCCCACTGGATATAATGATTTATTCGATGGGTTGGCAAATTCACTTGTTCTGCTGTCCGGAATTGGAAATCAGGAGAAAGATGAAAAACTTGTTAATTTCGTGGAAAAATGTTATCAGGACTCAGATTTCAGATTTTTACCTGCCTTTTATCCTCCGGTAAAACCGGGTGATGGCAATTGGGAGCTCCTGAAAAGGAATTTCAGGTATAAATTCAGTAATTACCCTTGGGCGTATCACAATGGTGGATTCTGGCCGATGGTCGCAGGTTTCTGGACTGCCGGGTTGGTACGAAGTGGAAAGAAGAAGATAGCAGCATCCAGCTATGAAGTTATATCGAATAATAATTACCATGATAAAAACGGAGAAGAGTGGGGTTTTTTCGAATGGCATCACGGAAAAACCATGGAACCGGGAGGAACGAGGTACACTGTTTGGAGCGCTGCTGGCGAGATAATAGCGGAACGCGCTGTGCATGGAGGGATGCTTCCCTTTTAGGGTGTATCCATGAGTATTAAAATTGGCGACGTCGCGCGGCTCGCTAAAGTTTCTGTTCCTACAGTATCCAGGGTATTAAACAAGAATAAGTATGTAAGCCCGGAGCTTGAAAGCCGTGTCCTTGATGCGGTAAAGAAGTTAAACTATATTCCCAATGACAACGCACGGGGGCTTGCCGCAATAAAAACGAAAGCAGTCGGCCTCATCGTCCCTTTTCTAAATGAAAGCAGTTCCAGTTTTATTAACTCTTGTTCCACTATTCTTGAAGAATCGGGTTACGATCTTATGATCGGGAAATCAGGACGAAATGTTGGAACAGAAATTGAGCTGCTGGATATCCAATTGAGTATGCTTGTTTCCGGTATTATTCTTATCTCTCCCATATGTTCCCGAAAAACCATTAGTATCCTCAAAAAACAGGATATTCCTGTTGTATTTGCTTATGACAAAGCCCCTGTATTAGGTTTTCATACAAGGATATTCGACAACAAGAAGGCTGCCTTCACACTTGTTTCTGCTATTCCCGACATTGGAATCAGAAGAGTTCTTATTCTCTCCGGTCCTGCAGATGATTATATTAATTACAGCAGAATAGGGGGTTGTCGACAAGCTCTTGCGAAAACTCACAACTTCAAATTATGGGAATGTGATGGTACTCTTGAGGGAGGATATAAAAAGACAGTTGAAATCCTGAAGAAGGAAAAGCCGGATGTACTTGTCTGTCTTAATGATTTTATGGCGATCGGTGCTTTAAGAGCTGCGCATGAATTTGATATCGCTGTCCCCGGCCAGATGGAAGTAACAGGATTTGAGGGAACAATATATTCCGGGATATCTTCTCCGCCGCTTACGACAGTAAGGTTCAGCGATCATTTACTGGGGGAGGAAAGCGCGCAGACCATTATCAGTCTTATGGAAGGGCAAGAGGCTGCAAAAGTGAAGGTGCTGGGCTTTGAGCTCATACCGGAAGAAAGCTGCAGGCTCTTAAAGCAGGGAGGGGAATCTGGTAACAATTAAGGATGTCGCGAAAGAAGCCGGGGTTTCCACAACAACCGTGTCCCGTGTGCTCAATAGAAAACCTAATATCTCACCGGAAGTTCAGAAGAGGGTAAACGACTCAATAAAGAAGCTGGACTACAGGGTGAACCTTCGTGCAAAGGGACTTGTGCAGAAATCTTCCGATATAATTGGGGTAATAGCTTCGGATATAACCAACCCGCCAATATCACAATTTATTGAAGCCTTTGCATCCAGATTGCATGAGAACAGTCTCGGTATTCTTCTGGGGAATTCCGGGAATGATATACGTAAGGAGTTCGAGTTTATCGATTTATTCGTCGAGAGAAAGGCCCGCGGAATAATTTATACGGGGAAGGAGATAACAGAAGAGCATGTTCATAAGCTAAACGATTGTCCAATACCCCTGCTTGTTGTCTCTCAGGAGCATGAGCAGCTTAAATGCCCTGTCGTTGTCTTTGATAACTATCAGGCAAGCTATGATGTGGTAAGACTTCTACTAGAAAAAGGGCATAGCCGAATCGGTTTCATATCCTGTCCCATCGAGGACAAACATGCAGGGCTCCTTCGGCAGAGAGGCTACCGCAATGCCCTTAAGGATGTGGGAATTGCATTTGAAGAACCGTTGTTGCAGTATGCTGATTTTACCATGGAATCCGGTTACCTTGCAGCGGAAAGAATTCTTGAACAGGCAAAGGAACTCCCAACGGTTATCTATGGGGCAACAGACCAGATTGCCATTGGCGCGCTGAAATGTCTGAGGGATAAAAGCTTCAGAGTACCGGATGATATTGCTATTTTTGGATTTGATAATATTCCGGTTGCGTCAAAACTCGTGCCTTCCCTTTCTTCGGTGAATCTGGATCATTATGAAATGGGATATTTCTCCGCGGACATGCTGTTAAAAATGGCAGAAACTTCCGGCGTCGGTATTAAAAAGGTAATATTCAGCCACAGTATTATTCTAAGGGAGTCGTGCAGGTAGAATGGAATACGATTGTGGATTAAACTCAAAGCTATGAAATACACATACTTAGGGAAAACAGGAATACAGGTTTCCGAGCTTTGTTTCGGGACCATGTCGTTCGGCGGGGATGCTGATAAGAATAAGTCAAAAGAGCTCTATACACTCTGCCGGGACTCAGGAATCATTTTTTTTGACTGTGCCAATGTTTATCAGAAAGGTCTTGCCGAGGAATATCTTGGTGAGTTTATTGCAGGGGAACGTCAGGACCTGATCATAACTACAAAAGCTTACTTTCCCATGACTGAAAAACCCAATGA
>JAGLYY010000328.1 GCA_023131935.1 Spirochaetales bacterium
CCAGGATTCCTGCTTCCCTGCAAAGTACTCCTGTGCCACCGGGGCGATATAAAAATCCTCCCCCTCCGGGGTTCCAATATTCTTTCTCGATGCAAGGATCTCCTCATCACCAAGGGGAGCGCCATGGACTGTATGACTTCCCGCTTTATTGGGAGATCCCTTTCCAATAGTTGAATGGAGCAGGATGAGAGTAGGTTTTGAAGTTTCCCTTTTTGCCTCTTCAATGAGACGGGAGATTCCATCAAGATCGTAGGCATCTCCTTCGAGGGTCTGCCATCCATAAGAATCATAACGGTCGAGAACATCTTCAGTAAAGGCGAGGCTTGTTTTCCCTTCAATGGTAATCCCGTTTGAATCGTAGAAGAGGATCAGCTTACCAAGTTTGAGGTGTCCGGCAAGGGAAGAAACTTCAGAGGTAACTCCCTCCATCATGCATCCATCACCTGCAAGCGCATAGGTGTAATGATCAACAATCTTTCTTTCTGTATTAAAAGTAGCAGCAAGATACTCCTCGGCAATAGCCATCCCGACAGCATTTCCGACCCCCTGTCCCAGAGGACCGGTGGTTGTTTCAACCCCGGGGGTGTATCCATACTCAGGATGCCCAGGTGTGGAACTTCCTACCTGTCGAAACTTCCTGATATCGTCGAGGGTCAACTCATATCCTGAAAGATGGAGAAGAGAATACAGGAGCATCGACCCGTGTCCCGCGGAAAGCACAAAACGGTCCCGATTAGCCCATCCGGGATCCTTCGGATAATGCTTTAATACCTCTCCATATAAAATGGCACCCAACTCTGCCATCCCCATTGGCAGCCCCGGGTGCCCCGAATTTGCTTTCTGTATTGCGTCCATGCTGAGGGTCCGAACCGAAGTTGCGACCGCTTTTAGAGCATTTTTGTCCATTTGCTTCTCCACTCCAACCACAAAAGATTCCTTATTAACATAATCGTATGTGGTTAGAGTTACAAGGAGAAACTATCAAACAAAATATGTTATCATCAGATCGTTACAGCTATGGTGAAAGCAGTAACAAAAAAACTTTAAAGGGGCCTTCCCGCAATGAAATACGAACTGGATACCATCCCTGTTTGGGATACATACAAAGCAGATCCTGAATGTCCCCTCTGTGAGCTGGAACAACGGGCAGAGCAGAAATACATCGATTTCTTCCTGGGAAATTCGGTTATGGTTCCGGAGATCCGGGTGGAAGTCAACGCCACCGGTTTCTGTCCCCATCACTATACCGCCCTGATGAACGCAAGGCAAAATCGCCACGGTCTCGGACTCATTACCCACACCCATCTCCTTGAACAAAATCAGGACCTCGTCGGCCGCTTTAAAAAGTTACAGGAAACAGGGGCTGAAAGGGGACATAGGGGAAAGAAAGGCAGCCTCGAAAAGCAGGCGAACAGCCTGATGGAGAAACTTACCACTCTTGAAAACTCCTGCATGATATGTACACGCATTAACTACACCCTGAGCCGTTATGCTTTTACTATTCTGTATTTATGGAAGAAAGATCAGGAGTTCGCTGAAACCTATTCGGGGTCCCGGGGATTCTGCATCCATCACCTTTCCATAATTATGCGAATGGCAAAGGAGAAGCTTCCGGAAAAGCATTACAGGTCCTGGCTTACACAAACGATGACCCTTGAAATGGAGCGGTTTTCCATTCTTGAGAAGGAGCTGCTCTGGTTTACCCAGAAGTTCGACCACCAGAATGATGACAAACCATGGGGTACATCACTCGATGCCCTTCATCGGGTCATTCAGAAGCTGACGGGAAAGATACAAAAACAATAGATGATGCTTCAGGAAGAGGAACAAGGTTTCGGTAAATGTCAGATTCTGTGATTCTTACATTTTTAGCTGAAGCAAAATCGGCGTACAATCCAAACAACAAAACCATTGTCGTCCTGGGTAACCAGGCCGCGGACCTCGATTCAATGGTCTCTTCCATTCTCTATGGATTCTATCTTTCTCAGCGGTACCTGGAGGAAACTGTCCTGCCGGTGATCAACATTCCTCAGAAAGACTACAAACTGCGGACCGAGGCGGTGTATCTCTTTAATCAAATAGGGGTTAGCGCGGAGGATTTAATCTTCATCGATCAGATCGATCTTGATGAACTTGCCCGAAAAAACAACTTAAGGCTTATTCTCGTCGATCACAACCGGTTAACGGGGGCAGAGGAGATGTTGCGGGATTTTATTGTCGAAATCATAGATCACCATGAAGATGAAAAACATTATCCGCGAAATGCCCGCATTGATATCCGTCCCGTCGGATCAACAGCAACACTTGTGGCGGAACGATTGTTGAAACTTAAGCACGTAAGAAACTTTAAAGAGATCAACCGCCTTCTACTCGGAGCTATCCTTCTTGATACAGTTAATTTAAGCCATGAAGTTGGAAAAACAACAGACACAGATATAAAAATCGTTAAAAGACTCCTTACACTCTCCGGTTTGGACCGGCAGACCCTTTTTGATACCCTGAAAGAAATTAAGTTTTCGGACACGAAACTGAACTGCTACGATCTGTTGCGAATGGATTACAAGGAATGGGCCTCGGGCCGCTTGAAATATGGTATCAGTTTTATACCAATCTCTGCGGGTGAATTGCTGGTTAAACGGGAAAGCATCCAGGAAATATTTCAGCAATATCTGGAAGAAAAGAATCTCGATTTTCTTATTATTATGAACGGCTCCCTGGCTCCTGATTTCAAGCGGGACCTCCTCATCTACAGCCCGAACTCAATAATACTCTCGGGGGTAGGCAGGTTCCTCGAAAGCTCCGATCTTGGATTGAAAAACCTGATGACACCAGGTTTTCATGGAGAAAAAACTATCGCTGCTTACTCGCAGGACAATATAAAAGTCTCAAGAAAAAAACTCATGCCGCTGCTTAATGATTTTCTGAAGAAGGCATTCTGATGATACCGGCATATTATTTTTCTCCTTTCTTGCAAACCCTTTTTTATGATAATTTGCTGCGGGTTGGCCAACAAGAGAGAATTTGTTACCATGAATACACTTATGAGAATCGAAATTCGTTACAAGGCGCAAGATTTAGACGGCAGATCGAAAAAGCTTCTTCATCATCTCAAGCGACGGGTGACTGAAGATATCCAGGACCTGCGCTTGCTTGATGTATACCTTTCCAATGACGAAAAAATTACTCCTTCAAACATGGAAGAGACCTTTGTTGATAAGGTTGCCCAGGAATATCTGGTAAACGAACCCTTTGCCAAAACAGATGATTTCCCCGGCTGGACCCATCTCATTGAGGTTGCTTACCGTGCCGGGGTTACCGACCCGGTAGCTATAACCGCGCGGGAAGCGCTGGAAACAGTAGTCGGGCGAAAGCTGACAGAAGAAAGGAAGATCCAGACTGCTGTCCAATACCTGATCGAAGCTGAAAATCTTTCAGCCAGGAACTACGAGCAGCTACAGAAAGCATTGTTCAACCCCCTTGTACAGCAGGCTGTCTGCATAACCAGAGAGGAATGGAACGCAGGGTCCCGCCCTCCAACCCTCTATTCCTACCGTGTCCTGCCGAGCCCCTTAAAGATTGATACTTTCCCTGTTGCCTCAATGAATGATGATGAACTTCTTGAGCTGAGCCGCGCGCGTCTGCTCGCCCTTACCCTCGAGGAGATGCGGGAGATTCGCAGGTACTACTCCAGGGCTGAGACAATAGCGGAGAGAACGGCCTCCGGGCTTACAGAGGACCCAACGGATGTAGAGATCGAGATGCTTGCTCAGAC
>JAGLYY010000329.1 GCA_023131935.1 Spirochaetales bacterium
GAAGAGATTGATTCTCTTTTCAATACCTGTATCAAAGGTACAACCGAGAAAATCACCCGGGAAAAAACATACCTCCGTTCTGTTTTCCACGACAACTCCGGGGTAATCGAATTTGATGAAAAACATCTTATCTGTTTCAAGGTGGAAACCCACAACTCCCCCTCCGCCCTCGATCCCTACGGCGGGTCCATTACCGGGATTGTCGGGGTAAACAGGGATATCATGGGGACAGGCAAGGGCGCCAAACCGATATTCAATACCAACGTCCTCTGCTTCGCGGACCCGGGAACCAAAACAGAAGAGATCCCCGAAGGGCTCCTTCATCCCCAGGATGTTCTTGCGGGAGTCCACCATGGTATTGTCGATGGCGGCAATCAGTCGGGAATTCCAACGGTTGCGGGTGCTTTTCTTTTTGATGACAGCTATGTAGGAAAACCTCTCGTTTTCTGCGGGACCGGCGGCATTCTCCCCGCGGAAATCCATGGGGAGGGTTCGTGGATAAAACACATCGATGCCGGAGATCTCGCGGTGATGCTTGGCGGCCGAATTGGTAAGGATGGGATCCATGGGGCAACATTTTCGAGCCTCGCGCTGAATGATGAATCCCCTGTTTCCGCGGTTCAGATCGGCGATCCCATTACTCAGAAAAAGATGCAGGATTTTCTCCTCGAAGCGCGGGACCTTGGGCTGTACAAAGGAATTACCGATAACGGCGCGGGAGGACTCTCTTCGAGCCTTGGAGAAATGGCAGAATATTCGGGGGGAATAAAGATCGATCTTCATCGCTGTCCCCTCAAATATCAGGGGCTTGCTCCCTGGGAAATCCTGGTATCGGAATCCCAGGAGAGGATGAGCCTTGCGGTCAGCACCGATCAACTTGATAAGTTATTATCCCTGGCTGCAAAGCGGGGAGTTGAAGCTACCGTTGTAGGTACATTTACCGATTCAGGATTTGTTGAAATTTTTCATCAGGAGGGTCCCGTTGGAAAGATCTCCATGGAGTTTCTCCACGATGGACTGCCCCCCATGAGGTTAACAGCCGAGTGGATTCCACCCCTCCGGGAGGAATCAATCCCGGGGGATATGGATCCGCAGGCCACCCTCCTTGCACTGCTGGCGGACCCGAATATTGCTTCAAAAGAATCCCTTATCCGGCAATACGATCATGAGGTCAGGGCACAATCGATTATGAAGCCCTTTGTAGGTGCTGAAAGCACCGGTCCCTCCGATGGCGCCGTATTGAAACCTCTTGCAGAAAGCTGTCGGGGAATTACCATAACCCACGGAGTTTGTCCCCGATACGGCGATCTCGATACCTACCACATGGCCATGTGCGCAGTCGATGAAGCATACCGGGCCCACATAGCCTGCGGAGGGGATCCTGACCTTACCTCCGCCCTTGATAACTTCTGCTGGCCTGACCCTGTTACCTCTGAATCTACCCTCGATGGTTCTTACAAACTTGCACAGCTTGTTCGGGCAAATCGAGGTCTGCAGGATGCCTGTATTACCTACAGGATTCCTCTGATATCAGGCAAAGATTCAATGAAGAACGATGCTAATATCGGCGGCAGGAAAATCTCTGTCCGCCCGACCCTCCTGATATCCCTGATGGGGATCATCCGGGATATCCGTAAAACCGTAACTTCGGACTTTAAAACCCCCGGTGAACTGATCTACATTCTCGGGGCTACAAGAGGGGAGCTCGGCGGGTCTTCCCTGGAAAGATTAACGGGAAAATCATTCAAAGGATGTCCCCGGGTTTTCCCGGGGGAAGCGATGAAGAGGTACCGGGTCCTTTCGGAGCTTATGCAGGAGGGACTCGTTTCCGCCTGTCATGATATCTCTGATGGAGGCCTCGGAGTTGCCCTTGGAGAGATGGTTATTGGGGGTGGATTGGGAGCAGAAATCAGCCTTGATGATATTCCCGGGAAAGAGACAGATACCATGGAAACATCCCAAATTCTCTTCTGTGAAAGTCCATCCCGGTTTGTGGTAACGGTTCCGGAAAAACACCGGAAGGCTTTTGTTTCCAGATTCTTAAGAAGCGGTCTCTCTCTTCTTGGGAGAGTGACCGGGGATCAGAAGCTGCTCTTTTCCCGGGGAGGCAAAGAGGTTTGCAGAGTCGGCCTTTCTGATCTAAACCATGCCTGGAATTCCTTTAACAGGAGAAATCAATGATTCGCACCTGTGTCATTACCGGTTACGGTATTAACGCCCAGGATGAACTTGCATCAGCATTCAAACTGGCCGGAACAAAGGTCTCCCTGATCCATATTACCGATCTCGTGGAAAATCCCGGAACCCTGAAGGATTTTCAAATCATCGGATTTCCCGGGGGATTCTCCTACGGAGATCACCTGGGATCAGGGCTTGTTCTGGCCCATCTTATGGGAAAACATCTAAGGGAAGCTATCGACTCTCATATTGAGGGAGATGGTCTTATAATCGGTATCTGCAACGGTTTTCAGGTCCTGACAAAAATGGGGGTTCTCCCGAACACTAACGATCACTGGGAGCAGGAGGTATCTCTCATCCACAATGATACGGGGGTTTTTGAGAACAGCTGGGTACGGGTAACCTTTCCTGAATCAACCTGTGCCTGGACAAATGGACTGCCGGATATGGACCTGCCAATCCGACATGGAGAGGGGCGATTTATTACCGTTTCTGAATCCCTTCGAAAAAAACTTTCAAAAAATCGTCTGATCGCGTTACAATATAAAGACCGTAACCCCAACGGTTCACAGGATAATATCGCGGGAATCACCGACAGGACCGGGAAAATCCTTGGACTTATGCCCCATCCTGAAGCCTTTATCATCCCGGAAAACCATCCTCGGTGGGCCAGGGAAGATATAACAGAAGGCTGGGGCTTACGGATAATCGCTCAAGGAGTCCGTTTTTTTAACTGACAGGCATAATGCTTATTAGTGAGTATGAAAAGCAGATTTTTGATCTCAAGCAGCTTCTTGAAATCAGCAAGAGTCTGAGTTCTACCCTCGACTACAACATCCTCATGGGCTCAATACTCTACACCTGCATGGGGCAGATGAAGGTCCTGAAAGCAGGGCTATTTACCAAAAGGTCGATCGAACATTCCTACCTGTCCCTTCATCGTAATTACAAGGGGTTCGAGCTCGATAAATCTCTGGACTATTCCATCCCTGGCGATAGTGAACTCATTGAGATATTCCGGATAAACCCGAAGTGTTACACTCTGCCGGAGCTGCTCGCCAAAGTAAAAAATGTGGCATCTATAAAACTGTTTACCTTCCTGGAGCCAAGTCTGGTTGTCCCCCTGAAATCTAAAAACGAGGTAAACGGGATTATTGTAATCGGGGAACGGATCGACGGAACAACTTTTTCAGAACCGGAAAAGGAATATCTTGAAAACATAGCGACCTTTGCCGCGATAGCTGTTCAAAATGTATACCTTTTCGAAATAACTTCCACCGATATGATGACGAAACTCAAATTGAAACATTTCTTCATATCAAAATTAGAAAAGATGATCGAAGAACAGAGAACTCCGGAAGGTACGGAAAACCCTCTGTCGGTTATCATGTGTGATATTGATTTTTTTAAAAAATTGAATGATACCTATGGTCATACTTGCGGGGACATTATTCTGAAGAAGGTTGCATCGCTTATTCAAAAAAATATCCGGCAGTTCGATACTGCGGCCCGGTACGGCGGGGAGGAGTTCGTAATATCACTCCCTGGTGGTGATTTGGAGAAGGCCCGTCAGGTAGGAGAACGGATTCGGCTGGCGGTTGAATCCATAGCCGTCGAATATGAGGGGTCAACTGTCACCACCACCATCTCTCTCGGAGCTGCTCAGTTTGACCCCGCAGAGGACTCAACCGCCGAAATGCTCATAAAACGTGCCGATGATGCCCTTTATCGTTCAAAGCATGATGGACGAAACAGGATCTCAACGGCACCATAATGTCCACATCCTCACGATTCCGGGCACTACCATCAATAAGACAGGTCTACGACTGCAATTTTATTAACTGCTCATTGGTTTCTCTGAACCGTTTTACTATAATCGGAAGGATTTCGAGGGCCATTTCCGGATGAGCTTTCATGATTGCGTGAAAATCCCAGCTTGTCAGAACGAGACAGGTAGTATCTTCTTTCGCTATCACACTGGCGGTTCGTTTTGCTCCATCAATGATAGTCATCTCACCAATGAATTCCCCCGTTGTATGAGTCGCGATATGAAGTTCTTTCTTTTCACTGGTCTCCTTAACAACTTCAACCTTCCCACCGGTGATGATGAAAAGACCGAGACCCTCCTCATCCTGGCGAACGATATATTCCCCAGCTTTATACTCCCTGCTTCTACATGCTTTTGCGATCTGTTTCAGGTGTTTAGGGCTCATTTTTGAAAACATGCCCACGTTTTTAAGAAAATCATCATTATTCATCTTTCAATCCTCCGTATAGAGAATACCCATTGAAAAGAAATTCGTACAGCCTTTTCCCCTTTTTTTACCCCTTGGCTATCTCCATGTAACTTCTTAATGCCAGAAAATTCTCTATCAACTTCTCATCCTCCAAATTGGCCCTCTCCTCATTGAGAATCCGGGTTGCTTTCTTCCGGTAATACTGTCGTTCCTCGTCGTCTTCGGCAAGAAGAAGCCCGTAGAAGTGATGGTAAAGGGCCTGGTCCCGAGTTGAAAGGAGGGTTTTCAGTTCCATAAGGAATTTCCCCTCAGTAAGATAATACCGGGCATCATCGAACGATTCCCGGAGGTATGAAATCTCTGTCATCAACATATAAAGGCTGAACAGAGAATAGTAGCTCGAATCACGAATTCCTATTTCGATACCAACCATCCCATGTTTTACCGCCTCATCGATCCTGTTAAGCAGGAATAGAACAATACTGAGCACCTTAATCGCGTCAATGCGGTCGAAATTATTCTGAATTTTGTAGAGGTAGAATTCTGACTGTTTCAGATAATCATCAACCTCTTCCTCTGACCCGGTGAAATGACACCCCTGGGCCAGGAACGCGTATAGGACCGAAAGGGCGGGAGCTGATTGATTTCCCCACTTAATCGCCTCGTACGAAATTTCTTTCAGGGTGGTATAATCGCAGAGAAGCCAATAGGTCTTGGGAAGGAGAATGAAACCCGATTTCCACCATCGACCATGAATAATCTTCCTGGTATCCTCCATCAGCCGTTTCATGACCGCTACGCTATCATGGTATTGACCAAGAAAGAAGTATCGTTCAGCCTGAGCAGCCCACTTTTCACCCCCCTCTTTCATCCCGGATAAAATCTGTTCGTTTTTTTCAATCCTGTTACCGAGGAGCTCGGAGGTAGCAATAAGTTTGTAAACATTCTGAATTGCCTGATGTTCCGGATCGACCATTTTGTAATAAGCCACAGCTTTTTTCCCAAAGAGAGCAGCCTTTGGGAAAGAATAAGAGGTGAGGTGGAAGGCGCTAAGTAAATGATTCACCCTCGCTGAGTATTCAGGTTTTTTGGTTTTCAGGGCAATCCTTAAAGCTTCTTTCAGAAAATCATAGGCATCCTCTTTTCTGCCGTTGTTGTAGAGGAGGGCTATTTTCCGGTACAGGTAATTAAATCGTTTTTCCTCAGCTTCAGCCGGGAGGGCTTCAATGAGGATATCCAGATATTTCAGAAAATCCAGATCGTTGAAGTGAGAGAGGTCCTCGACGATCACCCGCTCAGCTTCAGTATAATCCTCGGCCTTCGTCAGGTGGTGGAGAAGACGAAAAACGTTCACACAGTCTCTTTTCATGAGTTGACGGGCAACGAGGCGGTGAAGGATCTTTTTATTGTAGTTTAAAATTGAATTGTAGAGGGCCCATTTGAAATGATCGTTCAAAAAAGAGTATACCTCATTATCCCGGGTCAGTATCTCCTCCCTGAGAAAGTAGGAGAGGGCAGCCTGGACCATATCCGGATGACCCCCGGACTTTCCATGAATATCCTCGGCATCTTCAAGGGTAAAATGCCTGTGAAAAATCGCGAGTTTTACCAGAAGGTCCCGCATTTCCCGTGTATAACCCTCAAGAATAGAGAGATATATGTTTTGAATTGATGTGGGGAGCTTAACCGTACCGCCGCTTTCCCGGGCATACCGTATATATTCTTCAAGGAAAAGGGGATTCCCCGAAGTTTTCTGGATAAGGGACTCTTCCAGGGATTCGTTCCGGTTTTCCGGCCAGAGGACCTTTATCAACTCCCGGGACTCTGGCCGGGATAAGGATGGCACCTGAAAGAGTTCAACTCCCTGAAAGATCTCCTCGATAGCTTTCCGTACCTTCCTCTCCGCAAGTATAAAGAAAGGCTTGATTTCGGTACTTTTCAGAAAAAAACGGAAGAAATCCCGACTCATCGGATCCATCCCAAAGGCATCATCGATGTATAGAATCATTGAATAGGGGGATTCTGACTGCTGATGAATAATCTGGCTGAGGATGAGATAAAGGTCTACGAAAATCCTGCTCGCCGGCCTTTCTTCATTTTCGCCGGTTACAAATTGAGCAAAAGAACGGACCGTTGCTTCTTCAAGATCACTTTGCTGACAAATGGTATCGCATACGATGTCACTGTTTACAGGGGAAAGTATCCCGAAATAGTTCAGCAGCAGATCGTTGATTACCGAAAAGGGAAGCCGCCGATATTTCCTGGCACGCGCGTAAAGCAGGGGGAGGTTATAATCGGGAAACTGTTCAACCTTCCGGATAAACTCTGCCGCTACCCGTGTTTTACCGATCCCTGTTTCGCCATAGAGGTAATAACCCTCAACCTTAGCAGAGTCATGTTTCAGGTAACACTTAAGAATTTCGCTTACAACCCCTTTCCGGCCAACAAACGGAGTACTGAAAGTGAGGGGCATCCTGTTTTTCCCAATCACCGTGTAGGTGGCAAGATCCTCCCGCAAACCCTTCAGCTCATACCGTTGTTCTTCAGAAAAAAGAAACTCTCCGCCGCACTCCGCTTTAATAGCCGCAGAAACGAGGATACTTCCTTTTGCCGCCGCCGTTTGAAGCCTGGCAGCTACATTCATTACATGGCCGGTAACAACGTCGTAGATTCCCCGCTTACCAGTCGTCACAAGGCCTAAGTGAATGCCGGTCCGGAATTGAATGGTCCTCCCCGATTTCTTCGTAATACTCTCTACCAGGGTATAAAAGTCGAGAGCCGCGTGGACAGCCCGGGCAGGATCATCCTCATGAACTTCCCGGGCACCAAACACCGCGACAAGGGCATCACCGATATATTTCTCCACTGAACCTTCATATCGGGTAATGATCCCCTCAAAACCGGTGAAGATCTCATTCATCAAAGAATCCATTTCTTCGGGGTCAAGACTTTGAGACAGAGGAGTAAAATCCTGCATGTCGGAGAAGAGAACCGTTACGTGTAAACGCCCCCCTTCTTTCAGGCCGTTTTTTTCTTCTTCAGTCATAATCTATCTCTATTATAATGATTATTTCGAGATAGGTGTGAACACCGTTTCCATGATCCGGATCTCGTTACACGCGAAAATCTGTTATTTGATTTCCTTCAGTAAGGCAAGCAGAAAGTTCCAGAAACTCTCAACGGTGCCTATCTTGATCCGCTCCTCCGGGGTATGGACCCCTTCAAGATCCGGTCCGAAGGAGATCATGGTCATACCCTTAAATTTGGCGCCAATTACCCCGCATTCGAGACCAGCGTGGATCGCTTTAATTAATGGATCTTTTCCTGTCAGCTTTTGATACACCATTTTAGAGGCAGCGAGAAGTTCTGATCCGGGATCAGGTTCCCAGGGGGGATAGGCTGA
Source organism: Spirochaetales bacterium (assembly GCA_023131935.1). GTDB lineage: Bacteria > Spirochaetota > Spirochaetia > JAGLYY01 > JAGLYY01 > JAGLYY01. Next base: position 7,819 of record JAGLYY010000329.1, read on the forward strand.
TTCATGTCTTCCCTGCCCGCCGGACAATTGAATAAGAGACATCATCCTGGCGGCGATATCCTCCCGGGCACTGATCCGTGAGGAGCGCTGACTGGTAAGTATTTCAACTTCCTGCTCCCGAAGAGATACCGCGGCGAGATTGGTTGAGGTTTCAACAAGATCCTCAACTGCCCGGCTCATTCCAATAACCCCATGGGGCATGGCATATAACACCCGGATTATCTTCCTGGTAAAACTTTGGGAAAAAACCGAAGAGGGATTTTCCTCAAGCCGTTTGAGAGACAGCTGAACTTCCGGTTCAATATCACCCTGCTCTTTTTTAAAAATCCCATCATATTCCCGGGCTGTATCCTCAACCTTCTTTTCATCCCGTGGAGAAACGAGGAATTTAACAAACATCTCCCGGGGAATGGCATTATGTTTACCCCCCCCATGGATATCATAAATTCGAATTCCCAGTTCTTCACTCAAGACATTAAGATACCGGATCCCCAGCCGGATCGCGTTTCCAAGGCCAAGGTGGATGTCTACTCCCGAGTGCCCCCCACGGAGGCCCGATACAACGGCCTCATAGGCGATGCATTCATCAGGGGGAGCTTCAAACTCCACAGGGAAAAATCCCCTCGTATGCTTTCCTCCGGCACAGCCAATATAGAATGTTCCCTCTTCCTCAGAATCAAGGTTCAGGAGAATCTTTCCCTCAAGGATAGCCGGATCGAGTTTCAGGGCACCGGTTAACCCCGTTTCCTCATCGACAGTAAAAAGTGCTTCGATCGGTCCATGCTCCAACCCCTTATCTTCTAAAACTGCCAGGGCGGCAGCCACGGCAATGCCATTATCCGCGCCCAGGGTTGTACCATCGGCGGTAAGCCATTCCCCTTTGCGACGCAGCTTGATAGGATCGGTGGAAAAATCGTGGTCTGTGCCTTCGTTTTTCTCACAAACCATATCCACATGCCCCTGAAGAATAACTATTGGCCGATTCTCGTACCCCGGGGCAGCAGCTTTTCGGATCACCACATTCCCCACTACATCCTGTTTCCACTTAAGATCATGATCTTCCGCGAATTTTTTCAGATACCTGAGAATTTTCCCTTCCTTTCCGGAACAACGGGGGATTTGAGAAATTTCATAAAACCGCTTCCAGAAATTTCCAGGGGACAGCCCCTGTAACGCGCCTATACACATGATCTACGTATCCTCCTCCTGATTTACCGCCGTGGGTTTTCCCATCAGGATTTATTTTTCTTTCGATCGAAGGATGCCGAATTTCCCGATGAACGTGAACGATCATCTGCGGCGGCGGGCAATTAACCCCAGCAGCAAACCCAGTCCCGCTCCGGCGGCACCGGATATCAGGATATTCCTTCTGATCCGGGCGAGATTGAGAACCGAGTCCTCTATCTTTTCAATAAAATTATTCGACGACCGGAGAAGTCTTTCAACGCTTACGTACTTATCACCTATATAGTTTGCAAAAAGAAAATAGCCGATAACAAGGCCGACAATTCCTAAAAGCAGGGCAAACAGAACAACTCTCATCCTGTGTCTCTCCTTAATATGTTTCGCTTCAAATACTATAACACATTACAGAGGAAATTTTATTTGTTTCTGTTAACCTGCCTTTCGGTTCAGGGTCCTCTGAATTCCTGTCATGAAAGGGCGTCTACTCTGACCCGCCTTCCAAGCAGGGCAAAGGTCCCGTAAATGAGCAGGAGTACTCCCAGGGGTATTAAAATCCACAGCAATTGATGCCCGGCAACCACCTGGTAAAAGAGGGTCGTCATAGACCAGGCCAGCAGGGTCAGGTATCCCGCCAACAACCAGCCAAAGAAGGGACCCATTTCCCTGATGGCGGCTCCCAGGGCCGCAACGCAGGGGAAATACAGCAGCACAAAAAGCAGATACCCATACGCCGCGGTAGAATTAAACTTATCCCTCATCCTTTCGAATATCGCGTTATCCGCGGAGAGCTCCTCGGCCAGGGCATTTTCGTCATCAGAGATGATGCCTGCTCCCAGAGGATCGGTGATCCCGCTGAAGATACTCAGGATTCCATCGCCAAGGGATTTGAAAGCTTCCCCTATACTTCCCACGAAACTAAATTCGCCATTGTCCTCTTCAACCGTCGCGCTCTGGGCGTAGAGACTGTTCAAAGTCCCGACGATCGCTTCTTTCGCGAAGAGACCGGTAAAGAGCCCAACCGTCGCGGCCCAATTATCTTTCTCAATCCCCATCGGAGTAAAGACCGGAGTTATGGCGCGGCCGATACTTGCGAGTACGGATTTATCGGTATCCTCATTTCCAAAGGTCCCATCGGTACCCAGGGAGTTCAAAGCTCCAAGAAGGACCACGGCGATAATGATGATCTTTCCAGCCCGAAGGATAAATACCTTGAGGCGTATCCATGTATGGATCATGATATGTTTCAATCTCGGGAGGTGATAGGGGGGCAGTTCCATAATGAAATAGGATTGTTCCCCCCGGAAGATGGTGCCTTTCAGGAGCAAACCGGTGCCCACGGCCAAAACGATACCCGCAAGATAGAGGGAAAAGATCACCCACCCGGCCTGTCTTCCAAAAAAAGCTGCCCCAAAGAGGGCATACACCGGAAACCGGGCACCACAGGACATAAAGGGTACCATGAACATTGTAAGAAATCGGTCGCGTTTCCGCTCGAGGGTCCTCGTGCTCATAATCGCCGGAACGGTACAACCAAACCCCACAATCATTGGCACAAAGGATTTTCCCGGAAGTCCGAGGATCCGCATAAAACCATCCATCACATAAGCAGCCCGGGCCATGTACCCGGAGTCTTCAAGAATGGATAGAGAGAAAAACATGAAAAAGATGATAGGGATAAAGGTCGCAACTGTTTGTATACCCGCGCCGACACCATCAGCAAGCAGGGCAATCAGCCATTGCGGAGCGTGTATGGATTCGAGGAGGACCTTAAAACCATCAACAAAGACCGCACCGAAGAGAAGATCGAAAAAATCAATAAAGGAACCGCCGATGGAAATGGTAACCCAGAAAACCAGGTACATGGCAAAGAGAAAGATCGGGATTCCAAGAACGCGGTTCATAACCACTTTATCGATCTTATCGGTTACCGATTTCCGGTCTAATCCCTTCTTCATTATCTTCTTCGAAATACTGTGGATAAAACCATACCGGTAATCCGCAAGAATAATATCCGCGGGTTCTTTCAGGATCTTTTCGATCTTGTTCTGGGCCGCCTCAATTTCAGATCCATCCAGAGAACCTGAGTCAACAACTTTTGCCTTAACCCAGGTATCTTCTTCCAGGAGTTTTAACGCGACCCACCGTTCATCCGCGCCCAGCTCCTTTGAAGTTTCGGACAATGAAGATTTCCATTCCACAATAAAATCTTCAACCTCATTTGGATACTCGATATGACAGTCCGGCACCCTGGGAGCTAAAAGAGCTTTCCCGATGGCTTTTCTCGTCTGGTGGATTCCCTGAGGATCTACAGCGCTGATGGAAATGACGGGGCATCCAAGGAGCTGTTCGAATTTTTCAGGATTAATGGTAATCTCTTTTTTCTCCGCCAGGTCGGTCATATTCAACACAAGAAGAACCGGCACCTGCATTTCAATGAGCTGGGTGGTAAGGTAAAGGTTTCGTTCCAGATTCGTCGCGTCAACAATGTTGATTACAAGATTTGCATCGCCGCTCAGGATATAATCCCTTGCTACCCTTTCATCCTCCGATTTTATTGAGAGGGAATAGATACCCGGCAGATCAATGATTCTCACCTTCTCCTTTTCCAGAGAGATGGTACCCTCCTTCTTTTCCACAGTAACACCAGGCCAATTGCCAATACGCTGGTTCCCTCCGGTCAGGGAGTTAAACAGGGTCGTTTTACCGCTATTCGGATTTCCCGCAATGGCTATCGTATGTATTATTTTTTCAGCACTCATGAGCCCCTCTTTGGTTCCACCCTCACCTATGAGGAATTATAGTTACTGTTTCAAGATTTTCCTAAATTACGCAATTTGCACTGTGATGTTTTGAAGCATACCTCTGCCAATTATAACCTTTGCGCCATGAACCTGGAATTCACCTTGATCCATACAAGGTCTTATGACGGCAGCGGAAAAAATGCAGGCTTCGCGGCACTCCGCACTCTATACAAGTTCTACCTCAATTTTCTCAAGCATACCCCTGCCAAGCATCACCTTACCGCCTCGAACCTGCACAACAAAAGGACTATTCCTGTTTCCCCGAATTATCTTCAGTTCCTCTCCCGGGACAATTCCGAGGTCCGTTAACCTGGAACGCATTTCCCGGCCTCCAAGGATGGAAACTACACGGCAACGAGAATTGATAGAACATGCAGCTAATATTGTATTCCCGATCTTTACACCCCGCATAAAATCTCCTCAAAGTGCGTAACAGGATAGCATAAATTAAATAGTCTTGCCTAGTTAATTTACCACAATCTATCCATTTTGACAACCCTATCTAACCGTAGTGCCACGAAGATTGTACTTTTCGATGAAAAAGACACTGCAACAACGGCACGAGTTATTCGCTGGACTTTTCAACCTGCTAATTCTATGATCTGGTTTAGGTGCAAGTAATTTGAAGATATCTGGATTCGCCACTCGCCTTTAGAAATTAAAGTGCTGCCGGGCTTTAAGGAGTTATATCGATGGAATGGCTATTAAATCTTTATCTGGGGCTTAGATTAAGTGAAACAATAGCGGTTATTGCAGCTACAGGAACCGTGGTAGCAGGGATCATCATCTTAAGCATCATCGTTAATTTCATCATAAAAAAGATACTGCTTAAGGCTATCGGAAAGGTCGTATCAAAAACGAAGACCATCTGGGATGATGAAATCTATCACAAAGGGGTCTTCAACCGATTGAGCCATATCGTCCCGGCCCTGGTTATTTATTTCCTGGCACCCCTCCCCTTCCCGGACAATATGGTTATCACAGGATTCATCCAACGTCTTGCGGTCGCTTACATGATCGGGATAGCCATTTTAGTATTGGATGCTCTGTTAAGCTCGATACACTCGATTTATCAAACCTACAAGATATCAAAGAGCAGGCCAATCAAGGGATATCTCCAGGTCCTTAAGATTGTTATAACAACCATGGGAATAATCCTCATGATCACTACTGTCCTCGACCGCTCCGCGGCAGGGATCCTTGGAGGAATCGGGGCCCTTTCAGCAGTACTCATGTTGGTATTTAAAGACTCAATCCTCGGCCTCGTGGCCGGGATGCAGCTTGCGGCCAACAATATGGTGAAAATAGGGGACTGGATTGAAATGCCCAGTTACGGAGCCGATGGTGATGTTATCGATATCACCCTCCAATCAGTTAAGGTCCAGAATTGGGATAAAACCATCTCTACAATACCAATATACAGTCTCATCTCCAGCTCTTTCAAAAACTGGCGGGGGATGAGCGAATCGGGGGGAAGAAGGATAAAGCGGGCCATCAACATCGATATGAATACCGTCCAATTCTGCACACCGGAAATGATCGAACGTTTCAGCAGGTTTGAATTTTTAACAGATTACCTCATCTCCCGGCAAAAAGAAATTGAAGAATATAATGTAAATCACAATGTAACAGATGCTTACCCGGTGAACGGCCGCAGAATGACAAACATCGGAACATTCAGGGCTTATATTCTTTCCTATCTGCGCCAGCACCCGATGGTCAACCAGGAGATGACTCTTCTCGTCCGGCAGCTTCCGCCGGGACCCCAGGGGCTCCCTATTGAAATCTATCTTTTCTGCAGTGACAAAGTTTGGGCCAATTATGAAGGGATTCAGGCGGATATCTTTGACCACCTTTTAGCCGCGGTACCGGAATTTAACCTGTCGGTTTTCCAGCATCCCAGCGGAAGGGATTTTCGGCTTATACGCGGGGAATAATATTGTAAAAGCATATCACCCTCAATATGTCCATCATTACACCTCTTCTATTTATTCTGATTTTATCTCTTTTTCAAAATTATCATGATGTAACGAATCAATCTCCCATTTTAATGGGTTGCTTTCGATATATTCAAATATTCTATTATAATCTTCTTCGTCACGAATAATATGTTCATAATAATTGCGTTGCCATAATTTTTTATTAAAAGATTGCCAATTTAATTGATTTACACCACGAATATATTCATTGGTTGATAACGATTTAAATGCACCAACAATATTCCCAACCGTAGGGGCAATCCCTTGTGGTTGCCCGGTTTTATGTGGTTGCCCGGTTTCGGGTGGTTG
>JAGLYY010000033.1 GCA_023131935.1 Spirochaetales bacterium
GTTATATACATTTGGTTTATATCCCTTCGGTTCATCCCCCTTCATCAGGTTTCACCTCTTTATCAAGTATTTCAATAAGTTTTGCGGAGGCATAGTTCAACAGGTCACCCATAAGAGAGCATGCCAGCTCCTCATCCCGCTCAAGGATCGCGGTAATAAGGCTCTCATGAAAGCGGCACACTTCCGGAATGACAGAAGGTTCTTGATAAAACCGGTACAAAAGACCGGTGTACAATTTTTTCAATGAATTCATGAGAAGAGGATAAATCAGATTCCCCGACGCAAGGGCAAGCCGGTGGTGAAAACGATAATCTATTTCTGTAAACCTCCTGGAGGAGTGGTCCCGTTTTTCTTCAAAGAGGATGTTTTTTAGTTCAAATGAATCACTGTCAGCATGATTCCTTGCGGCGAGCCGCGCAATCTCTGTCTCAAAAAGCAGACGCATCCGAAGGAGGCTTTCCAACAGCGGCCGGTCAAGTTTTCCTTCGTTATAGGTAAACAGGGTAAGCAGCAATTCGATGGAACCCTGCTTCCGGAAATCATTCACCACTGCTCCACGCCGGGGGATCATGGTTACAAGCCCTTTGGCCGAAAGATCGAGCAACCCCTCATGAACAATGGGTCTTGAAACCTGAAGCTGCTTTGCCAGGTCCCTTTCAGAGGGAAGTTTTTGTCCAACTGAGATCTGCCCTGAGAGAATCATCTCCTCAAACCGGCGGATAAACTCCTCTTTAAGGCTTCGTGTATTGATAGGATCAAAGGATGTCATAGTTTCTCCTAAGTTAACTGTTCAGTCTAAACAACCTGAATAGCTGCTATAAATGATAACATAACCGTGGCTGGTGGTAAAACCACCAGCCGCTTAAGACAGTGTAAACCAGGAAAATTGAGGTGTCAAAGAAAAAAAAGAAAAAATCAATCATTGAAAGACAATGACCCCGGTGATACAATGGCAATATGGAACTACCCTACGACCACAACGACATTGTTCTGAAAGAATACACCATCCACGGAACGATCGACGCTACACTTCACTTCTTCGGAGCAACAGCGGGGATCCGAAACAAACTGGAAAAAGCGCTGAAACAAGCCAGGAAAGAGAAAAAAACCGTAAAAGCCGGAGAGGTACCCGCGGAGGCATTCTACGATGAAGAAACAGGGGAATATCTCATCATACTTAAAAACTCATATGATCCCAGAAACCTTGTCGCGGTACTCTTCGATCGTATTGTAGAGGAACGGGACCTTGAGCTGAAAGAAGATCTTGAATCGGGAAACAAGCTGATCGACAATTACCTCGGACGAATTGAAGAGAAAGAGAAGGTGGATCTTGCAGAATACCGGAAAATGATAAAATCTTTAGCTGCGGAAATGAAGGAAACAATCCACCTGACCAATGAGCATGAGTTTTCCGAACAGGAACTGGAACATTTGTCAGAAGAGATTGACGAACGATATTACGGGCCGATTGTTGAGCAGATGGAGGAGATCCTGGCTACCATCAGCGATTGACCGCCGGCGGTTGACAACCGAAACCCATTTCCCTACAATGCAGGACACGAAATGCCCCGGTAGCTCAGCAGGATAGAGCAACTGCCTCCTAAGCAGTAGGTCGTGCGTTCGAATCGCGTCCGGGGTAAAAAAGACGACTTCCTTTTTGGGAGTGGTCTTTTTTATTCTGTGGCATGTGCCCGAGCCATGTTGCAGTCGAATCAAACGGTTTATTCACTTTTCTCTCAAGAACCTGTACATTAGTAGTGTATGGAGCAATTCGTTAAGATAGTGCGACAGATCTTCCTCCAATCCGTGAGCTCGAATCCCGCGGAGACGGTGGCATTCTTTTTCTTTATTGTGCTTTTTGTAGGAGGATTGTTCGGATTAAACGCCAGGCGCAAGAAAAGGGAAAAAAAGCACCTGAGGAAAAGCCTGGATGAAAAGTGGGAGCATCTCTGCAAGAAATACGAATTAACCGAGGAGGAGATCGAATTCCTTTTAAAACTTGCTCAGTACCTTAAAGCCCCGGAAAAGAAGTATCTTTTATTGGTGAATATCCACGTTTTTAACTCCTGTCTGCACTGGTACACCTTAGAGCATGGTACGGAAGAGCAGATAAGCAGAACCATTTTATTTAAAACCGATATGAGGCCGATTTCCGGTCACATGAAAGATCACCTGAAAGGTATCGCAGTGCAGCGGCGCGAGAAGGTCCGCAAGAAGGTGGATATCCTGGCCAGGGTTGCCCACGTGGACCATAGGGAACATGAGTACAAGGCGAGAATCCATGATATCGGTTCCGGCGGAGCAAGTATCGAGAATCCCGATAAACTGTTCCACACCGGAAACGATCTGAAAATATCTTTCACCCTGCACGATAAAGAGTATCATGATATTCCCGCTGAAGTAGTGCGTGTCAGTTCCAGTGGTCGGATGATACATGTTTCCTTCGCACATTTCCGGAAAGAATGAGAGCAATTCTCATTTTGGCCTGGATTATGACACAGTTGGATAGGATTAGGTAGAAAATGAGATATTGCCAAATCA
>JAGLYY010000330.1 GCA_023131935.1 Spirochaetales bacterium
GGACTTCCATTCTGGTCTCCCATTCTGGCTTTGCCCGCAGACTTCACTACTAACCTGTTGGCTAAACTTCAGTTAGATGGGACTTGAGCCATTACGACTCTCACCCACTGGATAACAACAACCAATTTCATGGGATTTCTCCCAATTCCAAGGTTTCGGATTTATCTTGGCACGAGAACTGGCTGGTTAGGACACGTGCTACTCAACGACTTTCCCAAAGGCTATAGAACATCGTCCCCGGCCCAGCCTCCATGCTATGCAACACAAGAATCTAAGGCAACACAATGCCCCCTTTCTTCATAGCAAGTTATTTACTTGTTTATGTATGCAAGTCCCCGCAATCTTTGCTGTAAAAGCTAAGGTGACTCTGAAATGCATTTCCTATTGATAGGTTTTAACGTCCAGCTTAATCGGTTGACTTGACGGCACAGCGGAAAAGCCAATCCGAGCAAGCTACCTGCCATTATAATTTACTTTATTTTGTCCATCAGTTGTTTCGCTGGCCATAACAGGCTCCAAAAAGCGGTGTGGCTTTGTTATGCAAGTATTTCTCTAAGCCATGCCACAGACACTACGATACATACAGATATGAGAAATGCAAACACAATTACTGATAAGCATCCCTGTGACTCACTTATGTTCTTCTTATTCCAATTTCTTACCGGTGGCGCTGAACTTGCTTTTTTATGGGATTTTTCTGGAAAAATAGCCTTTTCTTTGAGCAATGACAATACTTGTTTGTATGCTACTGTGCGATTGCTTCCGCCTGTATGGACATAACCATCAGGTGAAGTCCACTCCCCAAACCAAATCAATTCTCTTCCTTCATAACGGCGAATTGATTTAACGATTTTTTCATCACTTACAAGTTCTTCGGCAATCTCTTGAATTGTCTGATCGTCAGGCCCTTGTATTGGAGCGTTGGCTGCGCTCTTTGCCAGTTCGCGATAAACTCGAAACGTAAACCATGACAGAAGCTCCTTTTCACGGCCTGGAGCAACCAAGGCTGCTTGAATTCGATCAAATAGCGCTTTCTTTCCAACAAATTCAGTTAGTTCTATGCCGTATTTTTTAACGAACTCTCTGTGCCTTTCAGTAGATGGTTGGTCTTTATCTACCTTTAGCGAAATAAGGTCGCTTAGATCGTCTTTCGTTGCATCCGGCGGAATAGATATACCTAAGTCTTTTGCATACTCAAGTTGCCTATCTGTAGGCGGATCAGGCGGCAATTCAGTGACTTCTTCAACTAATATTCCATCGTTTTTCGTCAGTCGCCTCGCTTCACTTTTAGGCGCAGTAGAGTAGATACGCTTTCTTTTTTGTCCGCTTTCCTTACTTTTATGCTCTCTTAGAACTTTCGCTCCTTTAGGGCTGATTATATATCCGTTTCCTGATGTAGTTACTGCTTTGGTTTTGTCTTTTCTTGTTACTAAACGTTTTTCAGTTAAAAAGTATCTTGTTTGTGGTGCTATGGCTCTTTCACCCATCGTAGCCATATTCCTGGAATCAATGGAAATAATTTCGCCTTGAACAAGTGCCTCCAATATATCAGCTTGAAGCTTGGTCAGTTTAAGTTGTTTCTTCGTTGCCATGACCACCTCTCTCTTTTCTATAACGCCTTCTGCTAACAGCGGCGCATTTACGCGTTCGGCTGATTGGTACTATTATTCAAGCCCCTTTAACTTTATTAGTTCTTGCTCTGCATTGGTATGATATACTGATACCTTCATGCCGATAGAAGAACAATATTCATCTATTTCTTTTCCAATATCCTTTTGAAGCCCTATAGCATCTTCAATAAAGTTATTTATTCGAGCAAAAACCTCACCCCTGCCACTTTGAGAATATAGGCTGTCACCATCTTCTATAAGAGATTTGTGGATGAGCCACCTACGATCAGCGTTAAATCTTTCCAGACGAAACGCTAAATCTTGTGGAGCTACTTGCTTTTTAATTACCTCATTGATTAGTCCACCAAGCGTTTTCTTTTGCACAGATTGGAGTGCTTTTTCAGCTTCATCTTCATTCACTGAGCTTGCCTTCTTGAACTTCGCTTTGTATAAATATAAATAGCTCAAGCCTTCTTCAACATATTGTAAGTGCCATACTGCTTTACCTATCGCATGATATAAATCATTTAACTCATCAGGAGTCATTTGTCGTTGCATTATCACCTACCCCAAAAATGCAAAATGCCTAACGTATAGAGTTTTATCCA
>JAGLYY010000331.1 GCA_023131935.1 Spirochaetales bacterium
CACTGTGATTCTCTTTAACCTCCCGCAAGAGAAATCAGTACACCCGCGGCAATCGCTGAACCGATGACCCCGGCGACGTTGGGTCCCATGGCATTCATAAGAAGGAAATTACCAGGGTCCTCCTCCTGTCCGACTTTCTGCACAACCCGGGCCGCCATCGGTACGGCGGAAACCCCCGCTGCGCCGATCATCGGATTGACTTTCCCACGGGAAAAGAAGTACATCAACTTGCCAAGCATCAATCCGGAAACAGTACCGATTCCAAAGGCAACGAGCCCAAGGCAAATGATATAGCCGGTTTGTATTGTAAGGAATTCTTCAGCGGACATCTTTGCTCCAACAGAGATCCCTAAAAAGATCGTAACGATATTGATAAGTTCATTCTGTGCGGTTTTACTGAGCCTATCAACCACCCCGGATTCTTTTAAGAGGTTTCCAAGCATCAACATTCCAATAAGGGGGGTTGAATCGGGAATAAGGAGAGCGGAAGCGATGGTAGCAAGAATGGGGAACAGGATTTTAACCCGCTTCGATACCGGAGAAGGTTCGCTCATCCGTACCAAACGCTCCTTTTTTGTAGTAAACATCTTGATGAGAGGGGGCTGGATAATGGGTACCAAAGCCATATAGGAGTAGGCGGCAACAGCGATGGGTCCAAGCAGGTGATCTGCAAGCTTTGAGGTCAGGTAAATAGCTGTCGGACCATCTGCCCCCCCGATAATGGCAATCGACGCGGCCTCCGCGAAATCGAATCCCAACACCTTGGCACCGAGCAGGGTACCAAAGATCCCGAACTGGGCGGCTGCCCCTAAAAGGAAGGTCTTCGGATTGGAAAGGAGAGGACCGAAGTCGGTCATCGCGCCAATACCAAGGAAAATAAGGGGAGGAAAGATCCCCGACTTTATCCCAAAATAAAAATAGTGGAGAAGCCCGGTGTCCTCCATCAAACCGGCTAAAGGCATGTTTACAAGCACTGCGCCGAACCCTATGGGAAGGAGCAGGAGGGGTTCATACTTCTTCACAATCCCCAGATAGATCAGAAGCCCGCCGATGGCAATCATGAGAATATTCTGCCAGGTAAGGGCAGCAAACCCGGTACTTTCCAGGAAGGTTAAAAACATCTGCAGCATTAAAAAACCCCCTACCCGATACTGATGAGCGGCTGGCCCTGGCTAATGTTGGTGTTTGACTGGACAAATACCTCTACAACAGATCCATCATGAGCGGCGATTACTTCAATGTCCATCTTCATGGCTTCCATCATTACCACCAGTTGCCCATTGGTTACCTGGTCCCCTTTCACAACAAGAACCTCTTTTACCAGCCCTGTCATGGGGGCAACAATTGCTCCTGCTGCTGCTCCGGCAGGTGGAGCCTGGGCTGCCGGGGTCACCGGGACCACAGGTGTTCGAGGGGCCTGAGTTTGAGCGCTGGGGCGACTTACCGGTTCAGGATTCTTTTCCGGGAGGAGATGCACTGTATAGGTTTTACCACCCCGGGAAATTTCTATTACATCACCCTTACGTTCAGCATCTACGGTAAAGGTTTCTCCTTGATATTGCATTGTTATCTGTTTCTTCATTCTCTTATACTCCAGTAACGGATGCTTGTATTCGCGGGGTCACAACCCAGGGGTCCTGCTGGTCCCGGGGATTCGGTTCCCATGACGCGGCGGAAACCTGATGTTTCTGCTCTTCCAGGAACAGGTAGGCAGTAGCAGCGGCAATTACCCACCCGGCTTCACTATACTTCGAAGATCGGCTTTCCTTGGCACCCCTCATGATAAGAGGATTGCTCTCCTCTTTCTTCTTTCCACTGAAAAAGGTGGTGAGAAGAAACATGAGAATACTTAAGAAACTGAGGAAACCGAACACAACCGCCATTCCAAGAACGGCGGACATAACGCTGTAGTCGAATGTTTCTATATTCATTCTTACTCAATCTCCCGATATTACAACGGTATATTGCCGTGTTTCTTAGCCGGTCGATCTTCCCTCTTTCTCATGTTCATTTCGAGGGACCTGATAAGCTCAATCCGGGTATATTTCGGATCGATAATCTCATCGATATAACCAAAACCTGCCGCGATAAAGGGGTTCATCACCGTTTCTTTGAACTCCTCGATCTTTTCAACCCGCTTTTCCTCCGGATTATCCGCTCCCTTAATATCCCTGCGGAAAATGATATTAGCGGCACCTTCCGCGCCCATGACGGCAACTTGAGCGGTTGGCCATGCAATTGTCCTGTCATATCCCAGGGCCTTGGAGCTCATGGCAATATAGGCGCCCCCATATGCTTTCCGGAGTATTAGAGAAATCTTTGGGACCGTTGCTTCGGCGATAGCGTATAGTACCTTTGCTCCGTGACGGATAATTCCCCCATGTTCCTGGGCAATGCCAGGCAGGAAACCGGGTACATCCACGAGAGAAATAATGGGGACATTAAAAGAGTCACAAAACCGAAGGAACCGGGCGGCCTTGTCTGAAGAATCGATATCCAGGGCAGCAGCATAATAGTTTGGCTGGTTTGCAAAAATCCCGACGGTCCTGCCGTTCAGTTTGGCAAACCCGACTACGATGTTCCTGGCAAAATCAGCATGCACTTCGAGGAAGGAACCTCTGTCGAAGACCTCAGCAATGATATCTTTTATATCGTAGGTTTTTCGTTCTTCGTCAGGCAGTATGCTGAACAGATCCGGGTTCTCCCTGTCGGCAGGATCACCGGTATCGGCAATCGGCGGCTGTTCCATATTGTTTGAAGGGAGGTAGGACAGCAGCTTCCCGACGAAGCTGAAACATTCCTTCTCAGTGGAGAAGCGGAAGTGAGCAACTCCACTTTTCGAACAATGCGCGGAGGCCCCGCCCAGATCTTCGTGGCTGATGATCTCGCTTGTTACTGTTTCAATAACCGCGGGACCGGTGATGTACATATGGCTTGTGCCGTCAACCATAAAGACAAAGTCGGTAATTCCCGGTGAATAAACAGCTCCGCCGGCGCAGGGTCCGAGAATTACGGATAATTGGGGGATAACACCTGACGCGAAGGTGTTATTTCGGAAGATCTTCGCGTATCCGTCAAGGGACAGGGTACCCTCCTGAATCCTCGCTCCACCGGAATCATTGATCCCGATAAAGGGGGTCCCATTCTTCAGGGCAAGTTCCTGGGCCTCGGCAATACGGAGAGCATGCATCTCCCCGAGTGACCCGCCAAGGACGGTAAAATCCTGGGATGAGAGGAATACCTGTTTCCCCCCGATCTTTCCGCTGCCGGTTACGACACCATCTCCCATAAACCTCTTCTTATCCATCCCGAAGGTGGTGGCCCGGACCGTAACATAGGATTGATGCTCAACAAATGAACCCTCATCCAGAATTTTATCTATCCGCTCACGGGCGGAGAGTTTTCCTTTCTCATGCTGGGCTTTTATGCGATCCTCACCGCCGCCCTTAAGCATCTTTACACGGCGCTCTTTCAGGTTCTGAACACGCTCTTGATTAGTCACATGACCTCCCTCATGGTAGTCTCACTCATTATGATAGTTTTCCTATATTATTGTATTTCTTATTATCAAACCATCCCACCGAAATAGCAATCAGGATGGATTCTATTTACCGTGTAATATAGCATGCCCCTTTTAGATGTCAACAGAAAATATCCATCCATTCGAAGAACCAAAGAAACCCCGCGGCAGCATCCCAACCGGAGGTTGCCCCGTGGCTTCCGATTGTCTCCAGGGAACCGCTTATATCCCCGGAGGCCAACTGCTCCATGGAGCGGAGGAGATAGGCGGGAAACCGCCCTTCGAGGGCCCCGAGCAGCAGGGTTTTCCCCCCACAAGAGGTCCCCGGCAGGGCCTGCCGAATCGAATCACCCCACAACGATTCACCCCATCTACCCTGGATTTGCTCCCCAAGGAGTACGCCCGTCAGAAAATCATCCCCCGACGGAGTAAAACCGGGGCCCAAACCCACAAACCCGGATAGGTCGGGAGGGACTTTATCTCCCTTCCCCTCCGTGGCTTTGCTGAGGAATCTCAGAGCGAAACGGGAGTGAATATTCCGGGATCCTCCGGTAACAACCGGAGCTAATCCCTCCGCGGGAGCATGATCGATGTATTCGGCAAGAAAATCTTTAATAACTTCCGGAGTAATCCCTGACGCGATCTCCCTTGTGATAACCCCCTCCCAGAGAACCGTGCCGCCGGTATCGATACGAAAATCATCAAAGATAAAACTCTTGCCGGTCCATCTCACCTTCGCCCCTTCGTGTATCAGGTTCGAAGGCCTGTTAAAAACTTCCGGTGCCACAAGGCCAAAGACGCTCATTCCCATACTATCGGGAAGAAAGGAGATGAAAAATCCATCAGGATGAAGGATATTCACCGCTTTTGAATACATGGCCCCCACCAGGCCATCCCAGGGGGACTGAGGTACAAAGCTTCCTGTTAGCCTGGCTTGAAAAATCATCATCCACTCTTGTTATCCACTATAGCGGAGATACAATCACTTAGAAAAGGGAAAGCCATCAACAGCAATTGATGGCTCTCCGATGAAGAGAAATAGAAATCTCAGGATTTCTTGAAGACCTGCTTGGAGTTGAGGATTATATTAAGAAGAATACCGACAATCGCGGAAAGGCCGAGACCCTGGAGAGTAATAGGACCAAGTGAGAAGGAGGCGCCGCCGATACCGAGAACAAGCATCGCGGCGGTAATCATCAGGTTACCCGGCTCTGTCATATCAACCTTGGCATCTACCATGTTTTTAATACCGATGGAAGAAATCATACCAAAGAGCAGGATCGATATACCGCCAATAACGGGACCAGGGATGGTACCGATAACGCTGGTGAATTTCGGTATCAGAGAGAGGATGATAGCGAAGATCGCCGCGACCCTCATGATGATTGGATCTTTTGCACCGGTCAGGGCAACAGCTCCGGTGTTTTCGGAGTAGGTAGTATTAGCGGGACCGCCCATCAAAGCGGAAAGGGAGGTGGCTAACCCATCACCAAGCAGGGTCCGGTGGATACCGGGATCCTTGATGAAGTCCTTTCCAACTACATTTCCGATAGCCAGAACATCCCCAAAGTGCTCTACAATGGTAACGATCGCGACAGGAACGGTAAGACCAATGGCAAAGCCTGAAAACTTTGGAAGCATAAATCCAGGAAGTCCCACCCATGCTGCCTCTTTTACCGCGGAAAAATCAACAATCCCGATGATGATCGATAGAACGTATCCGGCAACCAGGGCAATTATGACCGGCAGGTACCTGATAAACCCTTTGAGGGCTTTCCTTACAAAGACACCCGCTACAAAGGTAAACCCTGCTACTGCCCAGCATCCGCGAACACCAATCTTCTCTAAAACACCGGGCGAATAGGTCCCGTCGGCATTCTGAATCGCGACATTCGCCAACATTAATCCGATAAGGATGATTATCGGGCCTGTTACCGTTGGAGGCAGGATCTTGTGAAGAACATCGTAGGGCACGAATTTAAAGAGGATAGCTACAATTACGTAGAGAAAGCCCGCGATCAGGATACCACCGGTTGCGTACGCAAGATCACCAGTCTCCTGGATTATGGCAAAGATCGGGGGTAAGAACGAAAAAGAACTACCCAGGAATACCGGCACTTTGAATTTTGTCAAGATGTGGAACAGGAGGGTACCGATACCTGCCGCGAAGAGGGTTACACCTACATCCAGGCCTGTAATGAGCGGGACCAGAACAGTCGCGCCAAACATGACAAAGGTGTGTTGCAATCCCATTACAACATTTTTGGCATTAAGATCTTTCACAATCTTCTCCTTTATGCAATTTTTCCCACACCAGGTGCGGGGTTGAAACCACATTCAAAAGAATATTTTACCATGAATAGGGACACAAGCAAGAAAAATCTTTCTTGAGCCCTGTTTTAGAAATCTTAAAGTTTCCATTGCTAATTTCTGTTCAATATATTAAACTTTAGTTCAATGAACTATAACAATGGGTGTCGGCATGAAGGGCAACGCGGAACCTCCTCAGGTAGGCAGGGGAATCCAAAAACTAAGGAAAGAGAGAAACCTCTCCCTCGATGATCTTGCGAAACGGAGCGGGGTATCAAAATCGATGCTCTCTCAGATTGAAAGCGGGAAAGTTAATCCTACCATCGCTACTGTATGGAAAATCGCGAACGGGCTTGGAGTGGCCCTGCAAGTTCTCCTTGAAGGATGGGAAGAACCTCCCGGTAAATTCACCGTTACACGGGCAAAGGATGTGGTAGTCCTCGACTCTCCCGATGAAAACATCCATTTCAGGGTCCTCTCCCCTCTTTCAATGGCAGACGATCTCGAATTTTACCTCCTCACCCTTCAAGGCCGGGGAAAACTTGAATCGGCGGCCCATTATAACGGCACTGAAGAATGTTTAACCGTACTTAAAGGGAAAATAAAAGTAACGGTATCAGAACAATCAACAGAACTACATGAGGGTGATTTCATCACCTACCATGCGGATAAAACCCACATCATAGAAAATCCCGCAAATGAACCGGCTCAAATTCACATGGTTGTTCGGCACGGCAGGAAAAACAGTTAAGATAAGGAGCAGGTATGAGAAAAATTTTAGTAACAGGTGCAGTTGGTCAGATCGGTTCTGAATTAACTATGTATCTAAGAAAAAAATATGGTGATGATAAGGTTGTTGCAGTAGGCCACAGAACACAACCTTCTGAGAAACTTCGCAATTCAGGGCTTTTTGATTTTATGGATTGCACAAATATAAAACAAGTAGAGAACACCGTTAAAAAATATGATATTGGAACAATCTATCATCTTGCAGCAGTCCTTTCCGCTGTAGGAGAAAAAAACCCCCAGACTGCATGGAATGTAAATATTAACGGACTTTACAATGTTCTTGAGGTTGCACGCGAAAACAAGTCCGCAGTTTTTGTGCCAAGCTCAATCGCAGCATTCGGCCCGGATACCCCGAAAGATAATACCCCCCAGGATACTATCCAGAGACCCACAACAATATACGGTGTGAGTAAGGTTGCAGGTGAACTTCTCTGCGATTATTATTATCTCAAATTCGGTGTGGATACAAGAGGGGTACGCTATCCCGGCATTATTTCTTATGAAACACTTCCGGGTGGTGGTACTACAGATTACGCGGTAGAAATATTCTATAAAGCAATAAAAAACAAAAAATATACCTGTTTCTTAAAAGAAGATACAATGCTTGATATGATGTATATGCCGGATGCACTAAAATCAGCAGTTGACTTGATGGAAACAGACCCATCAAAATTGAAACACAGGAATGCCTTTAATGTTACCTCATTCAGCATAACACCCAGGCTACTTGCAGAAGAGATAAAAAAAGAGATTCCTGAATTTGAAATTGATTATGATGTTGACCCTGAGAAGCAAGCGATTGCAGACTCCTGGCCCAACAATCTTGATGACAGCATAGCAAAGGAAGAATGGGGATGGTCGCCCACATACAACCTTCGCGCAATGATAAAAGATATGATAGAAAAATTGAGCGAGAAACTCAAAAAACAATAAAAGAGAAGATAATAGAGGGGATAATAATGGCTATTGATAGATTAGTAAATGTACTTGATAAAGAACTTCAGGAATTAAAGGAAAAAGGCACAGCAAAAGGCAAAGAGTTTATCATCACAAAAGTGAAGAAACCTGAAGGTGAAAAAGGAACGAGATATTTCCTGAAAGGAAAAGGAGATCAGGAGTTTTTACGAATGAACTCAAACTCCTATCTTGGCATGTCGCTGAGAAAGGAGATAATTGAAGCTGAAGAACACGCGACTAGAGAGTATGGTGTCGGCCCAGGTGCAGTCCGTTTTATAAACGGTACATTTAAACCTCATAGAGAGCTTGAAAAAGCACTTGCTCGTTTCCATGGCAGAGAAGACGCAATGATCTACAGTGCAGCTTATGCCACAACACTTGGCGTTCTTTCTTCATTCATATCAAAAGAGACAACAGTAATTAGTGACGATTTAAACCACAACTGTATAATAAATGCAATAAGACTCTCAAAACCATTGGAAAAGAAGGTTTACAAACACCTTGATATGAACGAACTTGAGTCACTAATAAAGGAATCCATCGGCAAGGCAAAAAGGGTTCTTGTGGTAACAGATGGAATCTTCAGTATGAGGGGAGATTATGGGCATCTGGATGCTATAATGAAGATTACCAAAAAGTATGATAATGGATTCCCTGAAAATATTCTGGTTGTTGCCGACGATTCCCACGGTATAGGGGCATTCGGTAAAACAGGCAGGGGAACCGAAGAATATGTCGGAGCACAGGTTGATGTTCTGATCGGTACTCTCGGCAAAGCCTTTGGTGTAAATGGTGGGTACATTACATCAAATAAGACACTGGTTACTTACCTGAGAGAAAAGGCTGTTACTTATATATATTCCAATCCCATCACCTGCGGAGAAGCGATGGCATCCCTCAAATCCCTTGCTATGCTGGACAGTGATAAAGGGAACGAAATTCTGAAGCACCTGCGAGAAATGACGAAGAGGTTTGAAAAAGGCGTCCGCGAAATTGGTTTCGAGATTATTAAGAGCGATCATCCTATAGTTCCGCTAATGATAAGGGACACAGAGAAGACAAGAGAGCTTGTCAGATTTCTTAATGAGAAAGGGATTCTTTCCACAGGTCTTACCTTCCCTGTAGTTCCAAAGGGTGATGATACAATAAGATTCCAGATAAATGCAGACCACACACAGTATGATATTGATTATGCTTTAGGGGTTTTGAAGGAATACAAAAAAATGTAACCACGGGAGAGAGAGTAACAACGAATGGAATTAGCCGCTAATTCTCTCCCTGTACAGATAAGAAAGTCTATTGTATGCTGATCGTATGGTCACCATTATGGATGTCGCGCTAAAAGCGGGGGTTTCAGCCTCAACCGTCAGCCAGGTCTTAAATGGCAACCGCCCTACAAGTCAAAAGGCCAGGGAAATAGTCCTTAAGGTTATTGAAGAATTGGGGTACATTCCAAACCCTAACGCCCGTGCCCTTAAATCAGAAAAAAAGGGGGCTATCGGATTTCTCGCGGGCAACATTACTGAACCCTATTGGGGTCATATCATCCACGGAGTTGAAAAGGTCAGCCGAAAGGAAAAATCCTCGGTCACCTTTGCAGCGGGTTCCCGGTTTAATTACGATATTCATGCCGCTGTCAGCTACCTCCACTACCGTAGAGTTGACGGTATTATCATATCCACTGAATTTACCGGCGAAGAACCCCTTGAAAAAGAACTTCCTACAGATATACCTATCGTAAGTATAAACAGGATCCTGCAGGATAATATCCATAGTATATTGCCCGATAACTACCAGGGAGGCCGAACCGCGGCGGAACATCTCCTGGAGCAGGGGTGCAGAAAACCTAACATAATTCTGGGTCCGCCTGATAGTTTTATGAGCGAGGAGCGAAAGCGAGGCTTCCTCGACAGGTTATCCGAATCCGGCATCACCATTCCCAGGTCTCTTCTAGCCGGTGGAGATTTTACTCCACAAACCGGGGAGCAGAGAATAAAACAACTGGTGGAACAGGATGCTGAGACAGACGGGGTTTTCTGTACCGACGATTTCATTGCCGCGGGGGCCCTGAATCAACTCGAACGGTTGGGTATTCGTGTCCCCGGGGATGTTCGGATAATCGGATATGGGAACAGGGATTTTTCCTCCTTCTGGCCTACTCCTATCACATCCTTCGCTCAACCCCTCGATGAAATGGGACGCCTTGGCGCCCGATTTCTTTTTGAACTAATCAACAGGGAAAGGGAAAATGGAGGGATTCTCCGGGTAGAGTCACGGCTCATTCCCCGTAAATCAAGTGAACGATCACCTGCATAGCATAGCACAGAAAAAAGGATAAAAGAGCTACATGAAAACAGCAAATGTAACCGACGGGATATACCTGTTAACGGCGGATGTGGAAAACATCCTCTTCGAAGGGATCTGGCCTGTTCCGGAAGGTGTCTCTTTGAATTCATATATAGTAAAAGGGGAAAAAACAGCGCTCATCGATGGGGTGTGTGACTGGGACGGTGTACCCGAGACCCTTTATGAATTGCTGGATGGGATAAACGTAAAAATCGAAGATATCGATTACGTCATCCTGAACCATCTTGAGCCGGACCATTCCGGTTGGCTTGTGAACTTTAAAAAACTCCGCTCCGATTTCGCTGTCTATACCACCGACAAGGGAGCAAAGATGCTGGAGGCTTTCTACGGCATCACGGAGAATGTTCACATCATGAAATCCGGAAGCTCTCTCGATCTTGGCGGCAGGATTTTAAAATTCTTTGAAATCCCGAATATTCACTGGCCTGAAACGATGGCTGCATGGGATGAAAAGACCGGGACCCTCCTCCCCTGTGACGCCTTTGGATCTTTCGGCAGCTTAAAGGAAACATTCTTCGACGATCAGCTTTCTGAAAAAGAGTTTGCTTTCTTCGAAAACGAAACCCTCAGATATTACGCGAATATAGTTGCAGCATTTTCCATCTTCGTTGAGCGGGCAATTGATAAACTGGGAGACCTCAATATAAAAATTATCGCGCCAGGCCACGGAATCATCTGGAGAAAAGATCCCGGCAGGGTTATCGAACTTTACAAACGTCTCGCCTCCTATCGCAATGGCCCCGGAGAACCGGAAATCACCCTTATCTGGGGTTCCATGTACGGGAATACCGAAGCCGCGGTCCAAACTGCTATTGATGGTATTGAAAATGAAGGGGTAAAGGTAAACCTTTTCCGGACCCCCGATGACCATGAAAGCTTCAGCCTTGCCTCAGCATGGAAATCCACCGGCATTGTCTTGGGGATGCCCACTTATGAATACCGGATGTTCCCTCCCATGGCCCACCTCCTCGATGACTTTAGACGAAAAAAGGTCTTTGGTAAGAAAGCTTTCCGTTTTGGCTCTCATGGATGGTCCGGCGGGGCCCAGAAGGAACTCGAAGAGATCACCGAAAAAATGAACTGGGATTTTCTCGATCCTGTAGATTTTAACGGCAAGCCAAGGAAAGATGACCTTGATAAGATCTACAAACAGGCTAAGAAACTTGCCCGTCAGGTAAAGGAGCTTTCCAGGCGGAACCCCCTTGCAAAGGCAAACAGGTAGGCTTTGTCAGCATATAGCAAACTGCCGATAACAATTCTTTAAAACGCGAAGGGCTGCCCTCATGTATGAAGGCAGCCCTTTCTATATAAAAAGGAGATCTCTCCTAAATCGCTTTCGTTTTTTCCCGGAGCCAGACACGCTCCTCCTCTTCAAGCCCGGGAGAAAGTTTCTCATATACCTTTCGGTGATAATCATTTAACCAGCCCTTTTCTTCTTCCTCTAACAGACCAGGATTAATAAGATCTACCTCGATGGGACAAAGGGAGAGGGTCTCAAATCCGAGAAATTTACCGAACTCGGTCTCCGTTTTTTCAACCGCAAGAATAAGGTTCTCGATCCTGACACCATGTTTGCCGGTACGATATACCCCCGGTTCATTGGAAGTAATCATACCCGCTTCAATGGCAACATCGATAACCTTGGGGCTGATACTATGAGGACCTTCGTGAACATTGAGAGCAAAGCCGACACCGTGGCCGGTCCCATGGCCATAATTCACAAAATCATCCCATAGGGGTTTCCGTGCCAGAATATCCAATTGATATCCCCTGGTTCCGGCAGGGAAAAGGGCCCTATCAAGAGCAATGTGCCCCTTTAAAATTTTAGTGAAATCATTCACCTCTTCTGCTGATGGCTTTCCAAGGGCAAGAACCCTGGTAATATCGGTGGTCCCCCCCTCATACTGTCCCCCTGAATCAAGAAGAAATAATCCCTTTCCGGTAATAGGGATATCGGTTCCAGGTGTTGCTTCGTAATGAACGATCGCGCCATGTCCCTGATATCCTGCTATGGTCGCGAAACTATTTCCCCGAAACCCCTCCTGCTCACTCCTGAATTCGAGGAGTTTTTTCGCGGCCCTTATTTCGGTAATCTTTCCTTTCTCCACCTTCTTCGCAAACCAGAAAAGGAATTTCACAAGAGCTGCACCGTCTTTCACCATAACATTCCGCAAAGAAGCAATTTCCACAGTGTTTTTCAGTGCCTTCAGCCTGGTAGTAAGGGCAGGCCCTTCGATTACTTTAACTTCCTTCGGCAGGGCTTCAGCCAGCCAGAAGCTGGTTCGTCCGGGATCCAGAAGCAGACTTCCATCAAGAACTCTTACATGATCAATAATTGAGTCATAGGGTTTAATCTCAACTCCGCCATTCACAAGGGATACTCGAAGTTCATCAGACAGACTTTCTTCGTTCAAGCAAAGTATCGCCTCTTCCTCTGACACCAGGGCATACGCCATAAAGACCGGATTATACTCAACATCCTGCCCCCTCAGATTGAACAGCCAGGCAATATCATCGAGAGTAGAAATCAGGTGTCTGTCGATGCCCCGGGATTTCATAATTTCCCGGACCCTCGCGAGTTTTTCATCCCGGGAGAGCCCGGCGTAACGGGTATCAAAATCACGGATCTCCCCTTTCGGAAGGGGAGGCCGGTCTTGCCATATCTCGTTGATAATTCCCCGGGAAGAACGCACCCGGATGTCTCCAAGGTTGAGTTCTTTTACCAGCTTCCGATACTCAGATAGCGAAATGGTACGGCCATCAAAGGATACTATTTTGCCCGGTTTCAATTTCAGCCTGATCCACTCCTCATAGGAGGGAACTCCATTAGTCCCCATCCTGAAGAGATCGATCCCCGTTCCCTCCAGGGATTTCTCCGCCTGCAAAAAATATCGAAAATCGGTCCAGAGCCCCGCCTCATGTTCCGTAATGACAACGGTACCCGCTGACCCCGAAAAACCGGAAATCCATCCCCGGATTTGCCAGTGGACGGCGACATATTCACTCTGATGAGGATCAGCGCTTGGGATAATATAGGCATGAATGTTCTGCTCCCGCATGTGGGAGCGGAGGGCGCCCAGCCGTTCTTGTATTCTCATATAGGTTCTCTCCTGCTATAGAAGTATAGTTATTTCCTGTGGGATTTCCATAACATATAGATTTTTTTGACGTCAGCTCTTCTTCCTGGAAGATTTCCCATTTGAGCCTGACCCGTTTTTAAGGACCAGGAACCTTCCGCTCCTGAGTTCCCTTGTCGCGAGACGCACCCCGGCAGCCTTTGCCCCTTTTACAAGGAAGTCCTTTATGGGATAATCCTCCTCCAGGATTTTCACCCGGGGTTTCGGCTTATAGGTTACCCGGATAGCTACATCCACTCTGGTAGTGAGTTTCACCACCGTGCCATTCTCAGGGATGAGAAAGTAGGTTTTCCCAAGAATATACTTCTCTATTTTGCACCGTTTCAGGTGGGGATATCCGGTTTTATTGTTCCGGTAAAGGACTGTGAAAACCCGTTGTTCCATCATTTCTTTATCCGTGTGACCACAGAAGAGCATACCCTTATCGACAAAAAGTTTCTCAGGCGCGTCTACAACCGAATAAACACCCCCCTTCCTGATAATAAGGATCCGGTCGTAGGAGGATACATCAAAAAGACCCTGTCCGGTCCTGACCCCATATCCAAGGTACCCGGTCTCGGGATCGTAGGACAGTTTCAGGTTTCTGGAAGCTGCTTCCCTGACATCAACTTTCGTAAAGGAGATAATCTCGGTTTTCCGCCCAAACCAATGCCCCTCCTTCTCTATTATACCCTCGAGAAAACCAATCGCGTACTCAGTAAGATTCCTGAGATGATATCGAATCTGTTTCAGCCGGGCCTCCATCTCCTCCATCTCTTTCTGAGCCTTATTGATATCATAGAGGGAGATTCTCCGGATGGGTATCTTCAGGAGTCCTTCGACATCCTCCTCGGTTACCGGACGTTTGATCTCTTTCAGGAAAGGGGTAAATCCATCCAGGACCGCGCTAACAACCCCCCGTTTGGTTTTTTCCGTTTCAATCCGTTTGTAAATCCGTTCCTCGATAAAAATCCGCTCCAGGGTCCGGGCATGAATCTTATCCTTCAGGTTCCCCTCTTCGATCTTCAGTTCAGCTTTCAGGATATCAAGGAGGCCTTTCGCGTGATACCGGACCACTTCGGTAACGGTACAAATCGTAGGAAGGCCGTTCTTTATCACCAGGAGATTCACGGAAATTGACTGCTCGCAATCGGTAAAGGCGTAAAGGGCGTCAACCACATCCTGTGTATGTACATTCCGGGGAAGGCGGATCTCGATTTCAACATGCTCGGCCGTATAATCGTTAATACTGGCGATCTTTATCTTGTTTTTCCTGGCAGCGCCTTCAATTGAAGCAATAAGGTCTTCAGTAGTGGTCCCATAGGGGATTTCCCGGATAACAATCCGTTTCGGGTCTCTGGTATCCGGTTTTACCCTGACCAGGACTTTCCCGAGGCCATCCTCGTAGGCAGAGACATCAATCATTCCTCCACCGGGAAAATCGGGATACAATTCGAAGGACTGCCCTTTTAATTCAGCGATAACAGCTTCCAGTACCTCCTGAAAGTTATGGGGCAGGATCCTCGTAGCCATGCCAACCGCGATCCCTTCAGCCCCCTGAATGAGAACGGTGGGGATCTTCGCGGGAAAAACAACAGGCTCCCGGTTCCTGCTGTCGTAGGAATCCTGATAAGCGGTGATTGCCGGATTGTAGAGAACCTGTTTCGCAAGGGGGAGAAGGCGGCACTCAATATACCGGGCTGCTGAGGCTTCATCTCCGGTGAGGACATTGCCGAAGTTCCCCTGCTTCTCGATAAACATCTCCTTATTAGCGAGGAGGACGAGGGCAGAGAAAATGGAGGCGTCACCATGGGGGTGATATTTCATGCAGTGTCCCACGACATTTGCCACTTTATGAAATTTACCGTCATCCATTTCAAAGAGAGAATGGAGAATCCTCCGTTGTACCGGTTTCAACCCATCTTCGATATCGGGAATTGCCCGATCCTTAATAACGTAAGAAGCGTATTCTAAAAAATTTTCTTGAAAGAGTTTTTTTACGTAAGCCATCGTTAAATCAAGTTCTCCATGATGAACTGCCGCCGCATGGGGGTATTCTTCCCCATGAAGAATTCCAGGGTCCCGGGAATTTCCTTTAAGGTTTTCAGATTAACCTTGATAATGCGCATATCTTCTCCGATAAACTGACCGAATTCCTTCGGAGATATCTCTCCAAGACCCTTGAACCGGGTAACTTCGGCATGAGAAATATCTTCGAGTGCAGCATCCCGTTCTTTAATACTATAACAATAGCGGGTTACCTTCTTGTTCCTTACCCTGAAAAGAGGGGTCTCCAGGATATAAATCCTTCCTGCTACCACAAGTTCTTCAAAGTAGTTCAGGAAAAAGGTAAGCAACAGGTTGCGGATGTGGAAACCGTCGTTATCCGCGTCGGTGGCGATAACGATCCGTCCATATCGAAGGTCTTCAAGGTCATTTTCAATCCCGAGGGCCATCATCATATTATAAAGCTCTTCATTCTTGTAGATCGCGGCTTTCTTTTTACCAAAAACGTTCTGTGGTTTCCCCCGGAGTGAGAAGATCGCCTGGGTGAAAGGGTCCCTAGAGGAAACCATGGAACCGGAAGCGGAAGCCCCTTCGGTGATGAAAACGGTAGAGTATTCCCCCTTCCTGTCTCCAAGGTGATACTTGCAGTCTTTCAAATTGGGAATCTTCAGTGCGATCTTTTTCGCTGCTTCTTTTGCTTCCCGTTTTACAGCGTTCAGTTCTTTCCGGAGCTTCTCATTATTAACGATCTTCTGCTCCAGGTTTTTCGCCGCGTCCTGATTCCGATGGAGAAAGTCAACAATACCCGACTTTACCTCCTGGACGATCCAGCTCCGTATCTCGATGTTTCCAAGTTTATTTTTTGTCTGACTCTCAAAAACCGGGTTTTTCAATTTCATCGCGATAGCTCCGGCGATACCTTCCCGAACATCGATACCGGAGTAGTTCTTTTTATAGAACTCATTTACCCCTTTTAATATCCCCTCACGAAAAGCGCTCTGATGGGTCCCGCCATCGGAGGTAAACTGGCCGTTTACGAAGGAAAAATAGGTCTCTCCATAATTGTTTGTGTGGGTAATGGCAAACTCAAGGTGCTTACCACGGTAATATCCAATACTGTAGATGCTGCTTTCCCCTACTTCGGAGAATAAAAGATCGGCCAGGCCATTTTTCGATTCAAATTTACTTTTTCCGAGGTAGAGTGAAAGTCCGGTATTCAGGTAGGCATAATTCCAGAGGCGCTGCTCCAGAAATTCCACATTAAATTCATACTCCCCGAAAATATCAGGATCGGGCCGGAATTCCACAAAAGTACCATCGGCTTCGTTAGCTTTTTTCCCGGACCGTTCCGAAATCAACTTCCCCTGATTAAAAATTATCTCTTTAAACTTCCCCTCCCTAAAGGAAACAACACGAAAATGGGTAGAGAGGGCGTTGACCGCCTTTGACCCGACACCATTTAAACCCACGCTGAACTGAAAAACATCATCGTTATACTTGGCGCCTGTATTGATTATTGAAACACAATCTAAAACTTTGCCTAAAGGAATACCCCTGCCGTAGTCCCGCACCTTCGCGAGGTTATTCTGGATAACAATCCTGATCCTTTTTCCATGTCCCATAATATATTCATCAATACTGTTGTCTATTATCTCCTTCAGGAGAATGTAGATACCATCGTCAAGATTGCTTCCATCCCCGAGTCTTCCGATATACATACCTGTCCTTAGACGGATATGTTCGAGGGAGCTTAAGGTTTTTATTTTACTTTCATCATATACGTTTTTTTTCGCCATAACCTTCTCAAAGAGAAAAAAATGACGGCAGATCAGGGACCTACCGTGTACCAAGAGTCTTTATCATATAGATTTCGATATATTTTTTAAAGTCGTCCTTCCGTTTTATCTTTTCAAAAGCCTGATTTCCCGCCAGATGATCGGCCATATTCCGGATCCGATTCACATCGGGCGGCTTAATAAGAAAGCCTTTTTTCAGTTTCCTGATAAAATCCCGGACCATGGAATTCACATCCTCAACAAGATCAGCCTTTGCCTGATCATCATAAAGGGGATTCCACCGCTTCGCAAGTTCATCGAGCGTCTTCTCGACCCCTTTGCCAGGATCAACAAACTGCTGCCGGAGGGATGAAATGGCGTTCCGGTATCTTGTCAACTGACTGGCACTCATCCCCCCACTACCTTTCTTCCCCGCGGCTGCGGAGAGAGACCGCCCCTTTGACCGCAAGATTTTATCTCCCACTAAAGAATTCGACGCGGAAGGTAAATCCTGATAATTTTTCTCAGTGGATCTCTCTGATTCTGAAGAGGAAACCTGGTATTTTCCTGTAGTCTTACTCTTACGTCCAAATCCAAGAATTCCGCGAAGAAAAAGAGTAAGGCTCTTTATCAGAGGATTCGTTTTCCAGAATGGTAAATGCTTTCTTGCGGCAGCAAGCAGCTCTTTCCTGTATAATTTCAGCACTTCATTAAGGGGGATGAGAGATTTCCCGGAAGAATGAAACAACCGTTCTACATCCGGGGCCATGTCATACCCGAGCTTCGATTCAACCTTCAAGAGGTAAATAATCTCATGACGGAGCATACTCGAAAGCAGAGGATCTTCTTTTGCCACCCGCTCTGTTATATCATCCAGAAAATCAGTATCGCTCATCATGGTTGAAGTCTGCCGGTACTGATTTAATTTCGTCGTCCATTCCTCAATATATACAGCCCAGTAATGAATCCCGTCTTCATCAATCTTTTTCAGAAGAAGGGGGATATAGGTATCACGGGAAATGAAATAATCTTTCCGGTCGTTCGCCTTCACTCTGATAATCTCAGGCAGGCTCTGTTCCCCGGTCAGGTTTGTAGTTTTATCCTCAAGAAAATGGGTAAGGTCTTGAAGACTGTATTTTTTGGAAAAAGGGATTCCATGTATGTCCTTGAATTCCCTGATTTCCGAGAAAGTGAATACGTAGGGGGCTTTTTTCATCTGGGTGAATACATTGTTGAGAGCGGTTTTAGAATCCCTCTCCCGCTGACAAACCCCTTTATAGAAAATATTGTAATATCCGATCAGGTAGGCAGCCTGGCAGTATCCATGCTCCTTCGGTAGTTTGTCTTTCTTTCCCCTATACTCTCCGATGATGGAGGTCGCGAGGTGGGTCCAGAATTGAAATGAAAAGTCTGTCGGTTTGTAAATCGATTCGATGGCCTGCCGGCTCAAGGTCTGGACATTTTTAAGCGCGTCTTTCAGGGCGCGTTCCCGTTGACGAAATACACCACGGAGCTTATTCCTCATATAATCGGCGTTTCGCTCTGTATTCAGATAACCCTTGATCTTATAGACCGTATACTCCAGAAGGTTCCGGGAAATAAGGTTTGAGGTAACAACAAAACCATCCACTCCTTCGGGGAAATTCAGCCGGAATATTAGAGGATTGTCCGGTTCTCTGTCATGAAGCAGACTTACAAACTCCTCTTTTACATCTACAGGCCGGATAAGATCCCGGGGAATAACAAGGCGAAGACTCGATTCGGTAGGGAAAGGCCGTTCCTGATCATCCTCCATCTCTTTGAAAGCTTTTTGAATAACATCGCTGTAGTACTCAAAATAAGAGATAGTATTTATCCTTCCGCCGGCGTAGGTAAGGGAACATCCCTCTGCCCGGGCGAGGGATTCCAACTCAGCAGTAAGGGCAAGAGGGGTATTTTCCAGAAATACCCGAAAAGCCGGTTTTTCATGTGAATACCGTTCAGCAAACTTCTGCGCGAATTCGAGGAGGGGGGGGAAGGTGAAATCGGAGCTTCGAATCCGTTGCGTATAAGCTTTAAGTATGGTTTTAAGTTCCCGGGCAGCAGCCATATTGCTGTATTATACCTCCCTCCGCATATCAAATAAACATAGATAATTCAGTGAATAGTACCATAAATGGAGTAAAAGGAAAAGAATAGTTAAATCGCTATTTCAACATCTGTCATCATAGTTATGGTAGTTTAATCCTTTGTAACAGCTTTGTTATCCCTTGAATCTACCCGATAAACTTAAAAATTATTGTTACTGCAATTAAAATACCCAACCCAATATTCATGAAAGCAAACATCATGGTAAACTTTTTACTCATATCATCGAATCTGCTGTTTACATCTTCAAACCGTTTATCTACAGCTTCAAACCGTCTATCTACAGCTTCAAACCGTTTGTCTACAGCTTCAAACCGTTTGTCCATCTGAATCTGCATATCTTCAAACCGTTTGTCCATGTTGATCTGCATCGCTTCAAACCGCTTGTCCATGTGGATCTGCATCGCTTCAAACCGCTTGTCCATGCGCTCAAAACCCTGCTTTACTAATTCAGCAAGGATTTTAATATCACTTTTTATCTCATACTGCTCCTTTTCGTAGCTTTCCTTTCTTACAAGGTTCTCGGTTAATAACAAAATGTAGCGATGAAGCGATTTCCTGTCTTTAACCTCAAAAGCGCCTTCAAGCTCCTGCTCGAGAATTTCTACCATTGCTTCCATCTTGCTCTCCATGGGTAAATAGTAATCCTAAATATGGATATCTACAATATAAAACAGGAATTTTTGCCGTAGTAGTGCTTCAATTTCTACCGGTTTCTCTCTTTTTTTGATAAAAAGCTCTCCACAGTTTCTCCGGTACTGAACCCAAGTTCAACCGCGAGCTCTCCAAACTTCTTTCTAGGCTGTTTTTTCTGTTCCGCGAGAATGATATCCACCTGCCCATTGGTGATAACCCCCATTCGGACGAGAAACTCACCAAACCTTTCTACAGCTGATCCTACAGCCGAAGCCTCTTTTGCCATTTTTTTTACTCCTTTTTCAATATGCATCATATCAGGAATCTCCCAATAATGAAACCATCGGAAACATCTGCTTTCCGGCACCAGCTTTTGTCTTTCCAGTCCCTTTCCAAGCCAGTCTAATAATGGCCTAATGACAATCTTGATAGTTTTTAATAGTACCTGAATATCCATTTTCAAAGACCAATCTTTTCTATATTGCAAGTCTAACTCAATCCAATCACGAAAATTCAGCGTATCTCGTCCATAGACCTGAGGCAAACAGCTAATACCTGGAATGCATTCAAGCCTAAGATAATCACGGTCAGAGTATTCCGCCACCTCTT
>JAGLYY010000332.1 GCA_023131935.1 Spirochaetales bacterium
AGGCCTTTATGAATCTTTACAGGGCGAAGATTGCAGAACAGCCCGAACTCCTTCCGTAGTGGGAGAAGAGCGGCCCGCTCCGGCTGCCGCTCCGGGGAAAGGTCCTCCCATTTCGGCCCTCCCACAGCACCGAACAATATTGCGTCGCTGCCCGCGCATAAATCAAGGGTTTCTTCCGGCAGGGCCGTGCCGTGTCTGTCGATGGCTCCTCCCCCGACATCCCCATACACCATGGAAAACTCCAGGCGGTGCTTTTTTTCAACAGCCTCAAGGACCTTTACGGCCTCATCAAGGATTTCGGGACCTATCCCGTCCCCCGGAAGCAAGGCTATTTTTCCCATATGAATTCTCTCCCTCTTTTTCTTCCTTCATCGTGTAGTCCAAATCAGTCTCTGCAAGGTCCGCCTTCCAGAGCACCGGAAGTGGTGTATAATTCTCTACCCCTTTGGTCCAGATGCTGGAATCATGTTGATTTTTCATAACTTCCTCCATCACGGCTTTCGCCGTAATATTATTCATTCATAAGCATGGCTCTGCACCGCGGCAGTTTTCCTCATGGATTCGACCATGTCGGCAGTCTCAATATTGTTGACGACATTGATATAAGCCCGCGCGGAAGCTTCCATGATGTCCTCGGAAATCGAAGCTCCGTGGAAGCTCCGGCCGTTATAGGCAACAACAATATCAACCTGACCAAGGGCGCTTCTGCCTACTGTCTTGGCGGTAATCCGATAATCCTCAACCTTCAGAGTACGTCCTGTTATCCTGTCTATGGCATTGAACACTGCCTCCACCGGGCCGTTGCCTGTTGCCGCTTCCCTGCAGGTTTCACCATCCTGCCCCAGGGCAACCGTGGCTGAAGCAATCGTACCCGCCCCGGAGGATACATTGAGATAGGACAGGTGATAGGAGGCAGCCTCTCCCATGCTTCCTGGGATTACCAGGGATTCAAGGTCATAATCGTAGACCCTTCCTTTCTGATCAGCCAGGGATAGAAAATCATTGTATATCTCATCGAGATCGTACTCCGACTCCTCGTACCCCAGAAGCTCCAGACGGTGCTTGATTACATGCCGTCCGCTTCGGCTTGTTAGGTTAAAACTGTTTTCCGTAAGACCGATCGATTCAGGGGTCATGATCTCGTAGGTCTGCCTGTTTTTCAGCACACCATCCTGATGTATCCCCGCGGAATGTGCGAATGCATTGGATCCCACTATCGCCTTATTGGGCTGAACCGGTACGTTGCAGATCTGGCTGACCAGTCTGCTTGTCCGGGATATCTCCCGGATGTTCAGGCCGGTTTTCTTTCCCAGAATATCACTCCTGGTATGGAGTATCATGACAACCTCTTCGAGGGAGCAGTTTCCCGCCCTCTCACCAAGGCCGTTTATCGTACATTCCACCTGTCCTGCCCCCTGCTGTACGGCACTGATGGAATTGGCGACGGAAAGTCCCAAGTCATCATGACAATGGACAGAGATGACGGCCTTATCGATGTTAGGCACATTATTGAAGACAGCCCTGATGATCTCTCCGAACTCGGAGGGGAGGGTATAACCGACGGTATCCGGGATGTTGACTGTTGCAGCTCCTGCTTTTATTGCCGCTTCAACTATCTGGAAGAGATGTTCGAGGGGCGTGCGTCCCGCGTCCTCGCAGGAAAATTCCACGTCATCGGTAAACCTCCTTGCGAATTTTACCGCATCTACCGCCATCTCAAGGACATCTGACCAGTCCTTGCGGAGCTTTTCATGTATATGCACATCTGAAGTTGATATGAACGTATGAATCCGGAAATCCCCTGCTGGTTTCAGTGCGTCGGCGCAGACCTCGATATCCCCCCGTAATGCCCTTGATAATCCGCATATCCGGCTCTCTTTAATTTCACCGGCGATTGCCTTGACCGACTCGAATTCCCCCGGAGAGGATACGGGAAAACCCGCTTCTATTACATCAACACGCAGTCTCTCAAGGGCCCGGGCAATCCTGATCTTTTCCTTGACGCCGAGACTTGCCGCGAGGGACTGTTCGCCGTCCCTTAAAGTTGTATCGAATATTATTATTCTGTCACTTTCCATATCCGCCTCTTTGAGCTGCCCCCGGGGGCGCCTGCTCTTTGTTCTTTCCCCGGCTGAACTGTCCCGGTAAGGATGTATTCCTCCCGGGACTCATAGAAAAGAGGGGATTTTCAGGAGGCCCCCCGTTGAGGCGGAGGTGGCAAAATAGGCATACCGCTCGAGCCAGCCGGTCTTCTTTTTTTCAATCGGGCGGAATTGAGCTCTCCGGGTATCCAGTTCATCTGATGATACATCAACGGAGATCTGGGAATTCCTGATATCTACGGTGATAAGGTCTCCCTGCCTGACGAGGGCTATAGGCCCTCCCACAGCAGCTTCGGGGCTTACATGGCCAACGCAGGACCCTCTTGTACCACCGGAAAACCGCCCATCGGTGATGAGAGCAACCGAGTCACCGAGCCCTCTTCCCATCAGATAGGAAGTCGGGGTGAGCATCTCCTGCATCCCCGGACCTCCCTTTGGCCCTTCATACCGGATAACTACAACGTCCCCCTCTTTAACCTCTCCGTTGAGTATCCCGCTGCAGGCATCTTCCTGATTCTCAAACAGAACCGCCGGACCGCGATGGAACATCATCTTTTCCGATACACCTGCCGTCTTCACCACAGCGCCGTCAGGAGCGAGATTGCCGAATAATACCGCCAGGCCGCCGGTAGGGGAATATGCACGCGAAACATCACGAATGACCTGCCTGTTCTTCACCCCGGCATCTACGATATTTTCACCCAGGGTGGCAAGAGTAACTGTCCTGGAATCCGGATGCAGAATGCCTGGTACCGGCAGGAGTTCCTTTAAAATGGCTGACACTCCCCCCGCATCATGGACGTCCATCATATGGTACCGGGAGGAGGGAGAAACCTTGCACAGAGTCGGAACCCGGCCGGACATTTCCGCAATATCCGAAAGGGTAAAATCGACCCCGGTTTCTCCGGCCAGGGCCAGAGTGTGGAGGATCGTATTGGTAGATCCCCCCATCGCCAGGTCTAAGGCAATGGCATTGCTGAAGGCCTCCCGGGTGAGAATACCTGAAGGTTTCAGCCCTGCCTCTATCAGCCTGATTATCTGTTCTCCCGCTTTCTTATACAGACCGTCCCTTTCGGCCGACTCGGCAAGGATGGTCCCGTTGCCGGGCAGAGCAATACCGAGAGCCTCACAGAGGCAGTTCATTGAGTTTGCGGTAAACATCCCGCTACAGGAGCCGCAGCCGGGGCAGGCATACCTTTCCAGGATTAACAGTTCCTCTTCGTCTATCTTCCCCTCGCCGAAGGCTGAAACCCCTTCAAACACAGTAACCAGATCGATTTCCCTTCCATCCGGGGTTGTCCCGGTCCGCATGGGTCCCCCGGATACGAATATGGTGGGGATATCACACCTGGAAGCGCCCATCAGCATTCCGGGAACGATTTTATCGCAGTTGGGGATGCAGATGAGGCCGTCAAACCGATGGGCGTTGACAACAGTTTCAACCGAATCCGCTATGAGCTCACGGGACGGGAGGGAATAGAGCATCCCGCTGTGCCCCATCGCAATCCCGTCATCAACACCTATGGTGTTGAAAACAAAGGGAACACCGCCGGCTTTCCATACTGCATCCTTAACCTTCTCCCCTACGGCCTGAAGGTGTACATGTCCTGGAATGATATCAATATGGGAGTTGCATATCCCTATGAAAGGTTTGGAAAAATCTTCCTCTTTTACACCGGCTGCCCGGAGAAGGGAACGGTGCGGAGCCCTTTGAAACCCCTTTTTTATTTCGTCACTTCTCATACCCGTCACCTCGAGGAAACCCGAATAGATATCAGGTTTCCTCTTCCCCCCTGGCAATCCAGATCTTCCCGGTCCGGACCACCTCAATAATGCCGAATTTTGCAATCATCGACAGAAAGGAATCGACCTTGCCGGTTCCACCTACTATCTGCACCATCATTGCCCCTTCAGTCATGTCCATGGTCTTTGCGCCGAAGTGATCGGTTATCTGGAGAATCTCGGTCCGCTCTTCCGCATCGGCCCGGAATTTCACCATGGCCAGTTCGCACTCAATGACATCCGCCTGCATGTGCTCCGTGGCATGCAGCACATCCACCAGTTTATTCAGCTGCCGGACTATCTGATCCAGCGTCTCGGGGTCTCCCTGGGCAGTGATAGTAATCCGGCTGAACTGTCCCTGCATGGCCGGACTCGCCACCAGTGATTCAACGTTATACCCCCTGCGGGAAAACAGAATTGCGATCCTGACCAGAACTCCGGGCTTATTGGCCACAAAAAGACTGATGGTGTGGGTGTTGTTTCTTCGAAAATCCATTATCTCATTAACGCTGCCGTTTTTCACGGCAGGACCTATCTGCTGTATACTTGTCATTATGTACTCCCTGTGGGTTTCGCCAGTTTCCCTGCCGGTTTCTCAAGGAGCATATAACTTGCATCCTTACCCGCGGGGACCATTGGAAAGACATTTTCCTGTTCTTTAAAATCCACATGTACCAGGCAGGGCCCCTCTGAGTAATCCAGGGCTTCCTGCAGCTTTGGCAGGATCTCTTCCGTACGGGTAATCAGTAAGTTCTTGACTCCGTAGGCATCTGCCAGACGGGTAAATGAAGGGTTGCCGTTGAGTTCAACTCCAATGAGCCTGTTGTCAAAGAACATCTCCTGCCACTGCCGGACCAACCCGAGATAATGATTATCCAACACGATGATTTTTACCGGAAGCTTATGGTTTGCCGCGGTTGCCAGCTCCGACATAGTCATCTGGAATCCACCGTCTCCCACCAGGGCAAGAACAAGGTCATCAGGCCGCCCCAACTGGGCGCCAATGGCAGCCGGGAAGCCGTATCCCATGGTACCGGCACCTCCCGAGGAGAGCCACGCCTTTTCTTCATCTATGAGGTAATACTGTGCCGCCCACATCTGATGCTGGCCGACATCGGTAGCTACGACTGCTTTTCCTTTTGTGAGTTTATACAGTACATCGATCACCCTAGACATCGACATGCGACCGTTCATCGAATAGTTCAGAGGAAAGTCCCTTTTGTATCCCAGGATCTCCTCTCTCCATTCCCGGTAATCCCCTTCACGGACTACCCGGCACAGTTCCTCAACCACTGGCCTGGCATCGCCGATGACACTGACATCAGGTTTCACTACCTTCCCTATCTCGGCCGGATCTATATCAATATGCACTTTCCGGGCGCCCGGGCAGAAATTTTCGTTGTCTCCGTTTATCCTGTCGTCCCATCGGGAACCGATTGAGATAATCAAGTCACATCCGGTTACAGCTTTGTTCGCGTAGGCGGTCCCGTGCATACCCAACATCCCGAGAGACAGCGGGTGAGTTTCAGGAAATCCCCCTTTTCCGAGGAGGGTATTAACAACCGGAACCTGTAGAAAATCAACAAGCTTTGTGATTGCATCCCTTGCTTCCGAGATCACCGCTCCGTGGCCCACCAGAAACAAAGGCCGCCGTGAAAGATGGAGAAGTTCAGCTATCTTCTTGACCCCTTCGGAATCAACAGTATCGGGAATACTGTACCCCGGGAGGTCCATCCCGGTATTCTCTATTCTCCTGCATGGGGCCGATGTCACATCCTTGGGCAGATCGATAAGAACGGGACCGGGCCTGCCGGTCCGGGCAAGGAAGAAAGATTCCCGGATTATCCTCGGGATATCATCGGCATCCTTGACGAGATAGTTATGTTTGACAATGGGAATGGTAACTCCGAATACATCACCTTCCTGAAAGGCATCTTTACCCAGACTACCGGTGGTAGTCTGGCCTGTTAGAATGAGGATGGGCACCGAATCCATATGAGCGGTAATAATACCGGTAACCGTATTCAAGGCTCCCGGTCCGCTGGTAACAAGCACAACGCCGGTTTTCCCAGTAGCCCTGGCATAACCGTCAGCCATGTGAACTGCTCCCTGTTCATGACGCGCTAAGATGAACTGTATTGATGAATCATAAAGCGCATCAAGGAGGGGAATAGCCGCACCGCCGGAAATCCCGAAGATGTATTCAACACCTTCATTTTCCAAGCTCTCGATGAGTGCTTCAGCTCCGGTAGGAACTGTTTTTTCCCTGGTAGCCATTTTACTCCCCATTTCTCCCTGCGGGGAATTTTCCCCTGACGCAGGTATATTGACTGTGGAGTGTATAAATATCCGGCAGAATGATCAAGATTATACAGGGAAAAGTGTATTCTAAAATAGGGAACACTGAATTGCACGGGAGTCAAGACCGATAGTCTATATTATGTCCCAGAAAGCCCGGACCGGCGGGTACCGGAGTTTATTCTGCTTCACACATATCCCTACTTTGTACGGTTTAATCGGGTGTTTGATATCCAGGACAGTAAGATCATCCTTAAATGGACTCTTTAAGGCTACAAGCTCCGGTACAAGCCCTATCCCGCAGCCCAGGTTAACCATGGAAAGTATCGCTTCGTTTCCGGAAACATCTGCATAAATATTTGGCGCTACCCCCATAGCTCTGAACCACTGATCGAAGCTCTTCCTGGCTATCCCCTTTTCCGCCAGAATGATCGGGATATCCCTCCAGGGCACAGGCACTTTCTCGAGAAGCGCCCGAAACTTCCTGTCTCCTCCGGGAGCAATGAAAATGATCGGGGTTTCTGTAATCTCCTTGAACAACAGCCCCTCAGGGAGATTGTCCGGGAGGGCAATGACGGTCAGGTCGAAATCGTCCTCCACGATCTTCTGAATGGAACTTGCCGCATCCCCCGTCTGTAGTTTCAGATGGACATCCGGATAACTTTCTCTATATTTCCCCAGAACCGGCGACAGGATCGAATAGCTTGCAGTAACAGAGCAGTAAAGGCTCAGCTCACCCTGGACAATATCGGACTCCTCATTAAGCAGGTTGCTGGTAATCCGCCAATTATCCAGAACCTCCTTCGCGTAATCCCGGAAAATGCCGCCGGCCCGGGTAAGCTCCACCGTCCGCTTATCCCGCTCAAACAGCCTGTGTCCCACCTCCTCTTCCAGTCTTTTTATCTGCCTGCTGAGAGCCGAAGGACTTAGATAACAGGCGGCACTGGTTTTCCCGAAATGGAGACTTTCTGCGAGATGAAGAAATAGTTTCAGTGAAAAATGATCCAAACTACATTTCCCTTGCCGAG
>JAGLYY010000333.1 GCA_023131935.1 Spirochaetales bacterium
TGTTTCCCTATAATCCTCCTAATTTCCTAATCTAACGGGAGGTACCCATGCTTTTTGATTTTGAGACAAGGGTGTTTCAAAAAGAGATAATAGACCTTGGACCGGCTGAAGAATACATCGTACGCGGAGGGAGGGACCTGTTCCATCTCCTTCCCCGGGCATTTGAGGGAATATCCCGTATAGGGGTTATCGGATGGGGATCTCAGGGGCCCGCGCAGGCGGAAAACCTCCGTGATTCCCTGGAAGGTACCTCCATACAGGTCATGGTTGGGCTTCGGAAAAGTTCCCC
This sequence comes from Spirochaetales bacterium, assembly GCA_023131935.1. GTDB lineage: Bacteria > Spirochaetota > Spirochaetia > JAGLYY01 > JAGLYY01 > JAGLYY01. Next base: position 290 of record JAGLYY010000333.1, read on the forward strand.
CTCCCGCAAGAAAGCGGAAGCAGCCGGATTTACTGAAAGGGATGGAACACTGGGGGAAATGATCGATGTTGTCCGTGAATCCGATCTTGTAATACTTCTCATCTCCGACGCGGCCCAGGCGAATCGGTACCAGGAAATCTTTGATGCAATGAAGCCGGGGGCTACCCTCGGACTGTCCCACGGCTTTCTCCTCGGCTATCTGGATTCCATAGGAAAAAAATTCCCCGGGAGCATCAACGTAATCGGAGTATGCCCCAAGGGGATGGGACCTTCGGTCCGGCAGCTCTATATTCAGGGAAAGGAAACCAGCGGCGCGGGGATTAATACCAGCTTCGCGATCCAGCAGGATGTAACCGGCCGGGCAACGGATTACGCCATTGGCTGGGCGGTTGCCCTGGGGGCGCCTTTTTCTTTTATGACCTCCCTGGAGATGGAATGGAAATCGGATATTTTTGGAGAGCGGGGAGTGCTTCTTGGAGGGGTCCACGGCCTGGTCGAAAGCCTGTACCGCTACTTCCTGAATATAGGGATGACAGGGGAAAACGCTTTCAACGAAACAGTGGAGAACATAACGGGGCCTCTGTCCCGGATTATCTCCCGGGAGGGGATAATCGGGGTATACGAAGCGATCCCCGGGGATGACAGGGAGATATTCGAGAAAGCTTACAGTGCGTCATATCAGCCGGCATTGGGGATACTGAGGGAAATATATGACGAGGTATCTTCCGGCAACGAGATCCGGTCTGTCCTGCTGGCAGGAGAACGGATAGAAAGCCATCCCATGGGGAAGGTCGACGGCACCTCGATGTGGCAGGTAGGCATGGCCGTCAGAGAAAACAGGGAGAGGTACTCCGAAAAGATAAATCCGGTAACTGCAGGGGTCTACGTGGCAATGATGATGGCCCAGATTGATATTCTTACTGAGCATGGACATCCCGCGTCCGAAATTGCGAATGAATCGGTTATTGAAGCTGTCGATTCCCTGAACCCCTACATGCACTTCAAGGGGGTTGCCTACATGATAGACAACTGCTCCATCACCGCCAGGCTGGGCGCCCGGAAATGGGCACCGAATTTCGACTATGCACTAACCCGTGACGCATATCCGGTTATTGAAGCCGGGACTCCCGCCGATTCAAATCTTATTGAACGGTTTAAATCTCACGGTATCCACCAGGTCCTGAGAGTATGCTCGCGGCTGCGCCCATCCGTTGATATTGTTGTAAGGGAACAGCCTGCCGTGGCGGCGGTCTGAAGGGTCTGGTATGGGAACAAATCTGTTCAATAAAATATGGGACCTCCACAGGATCAGGACCCTGCCGGACGGAATGGACCAGATATTCATCGGACTTCACCTCCTCCACGAGGTCACCTCCCCCCAGGCATTCAGAATGCTGGAGCAAAAAGAACTGGCCGTCAAATATCCGGAAAGAACCTTCGCTACGGTGGACCATATAATCCCGACGGACAGCAGGAGCCGACCATTGGAGGATCCTCTTGCTGAGGAGATGCTTCGGGTCCTAGAGGACAATACCAGGCGGCATGGTATCCCCTTTTTCGGACTGGATTCGGAGGATCAGGGGATTATACATATCATCGGCCCTGAGCTGGGTTTGACACAGCCCGGGATGACCATTTCATGTGGAGATTCCCACACTTCGACCCACGGCGCCTTCGGTGCGATCGCCTTCGGAATCGGCACAAGCCAGGTGCGGGATATCCTTGCCACTCAAACCCTTGCGCTCAACCGTTCCCGGGTAAGAAAGATAGAGGTGAAGGGGAAACTACTCAAGGGAGTTACCGCAAAGGACCTTGCTCTGAAGCTGATACAACAGCTCGGTGTAAAAGGGGGGGTGGGTTATGCCTATGAATACTGCGGTGAGGCTGTCAGCAACCTCTCCATGGAAGAACGGATGACCCTCTGCAATATGACGATCGAAGGGGGGGCCCGGGTTGGATATGTAAACCCGGATGAAACCACCTTTGCCTATCTGAAGGGAAAACGATTCGCACCTTCAGGAAGGGCCTTCGAAAGGGCGGAGGTTTTCTGGAAATCCATAGCATCCGATCCTGATGCGGCATACGATGATCACTTTGTCATTCAGGCCGGGGAAATAGAACCGATGGTGACCTGGGGGATAAATCCGGGACAGGCCATAGGGATAGATCAAAGAATCCCTTTTCCTGAGGACCTTTCTGATGATGAAGCTGAAGTTGCGGAAAAGGCATTTCGGCATATGGGATTCCGGGAGGGAGACCCCGTCAGGGGAAGGAGAATTGATGTCGCTTTCATCGGTTCCTGCACCAACGGCAGGATAAGCGACCTGAGAGAAGCCGCCCGGGTTGCCCGGGGGATGAAGAAGGCGGATCATGTCCGGGCCCTGGTTGTCCCCGGATCAATGGCAGTAGACAGGCAGGCAAAAGAAGAGGGTCTTGACCTTATCTTCAAAGAAGCGGGTTTTGAATACCGGCAGGCGGGCTGTTCCATGTGCCTTGCCATGAATCCGGATAAGCTTGAGGGAAATCAGATATCCGCCTCTTCGTCCAACCGGAACTTTATCGGCAGACAGGGATCTCCTGAAGGGAGGACACTTCTTATGAGCCCGGCCATGGTAGCAGCTGCCGCAATAACCGGCTATGTTACCGATTCAAGAGAGTTATGGGGTGAAGCTGATGGCAGATAAATCCGCCGGCCGCAGTGTTATTAAAGGGATGGGTCTACCCCTTATGGGGAACGATATCGATACGGACAGGATAATCCCTGCCAGGTTTATGAAGTGTGTCACCTTCGACGGTCTTGGCGCGTATGCCTTCTTTGATGAGCGATATGATGTTAATGGCGACCAAAAAGATCATATAATGAATGATGAGCGGTATGCTGAGGGCTCCATCCTGCTGGTGAATAAAAATTTTGGATGCGGATCAAGCCGGGAACACGCTCCGCAGGCACTGTATCATTGGGGAATACGGGGATTTGTCGGGGAATCCTTCGCGGAGATTTTTGCGGGGAACTGCAATTCCCTGGGACTGCCGGCAGTCCGGGTTTCCAGGGAGGCAATCGGGAAGCTTATGGAGATCTGCATGGCAAACCCTTCCCCGGTACTGACCATTGATCTTAAGGAAGGATATGTATCCGCCGAAGGAACAGCTTTTCCGGCAAGCCTCCCCGAAGGATACAGAAGGGCCCTCATCGAAGGCACCTGGGATGTCACCCAGACCCTTCTTGAAGGAAGCGGTGAGGTCGACCGGAAGTATCGGGAATTACCATACCTGAGGGGATTCACCTGAACTCCCACCGGGCTCCCCAGTTCCTCAATTTTGTCCACAAGATAATAAGAGCTGTTTCCCGCTTTTGGGACTACAGTGTCTTTCTATGGATTTTATAGCGGTATGGCGCAAAAGGTTCGATGATTCCTTGATCTTGTTATTTATGTCTTTGTAATATAAATTATTAGAAGAGAGGGTCCGATGCCAACCGTGCTGAGAATAAAATCTTTCAGATTTCATTTTTATTCTGATGAATCAAATGAACCTCCACATATTCACATTGAGACGACAGAGGGAGAATGTAAGTTCTGGCTTGATCCTGTTCGCCTCGCTGGAAACAAAGGTGTACCTGCTAACGTGGTCAGAAAGATTGAAAGGCTTGTATTCGAACATCAAATTCTTTTAAAGGAGCAGTATTATGAGTTCCACAAGAGATGAAACACAATATTTCGCTGAACCTGCCGCGGTAAAGGTCTGGATCGAGGATAGAACAGTATTTATTGAGCTAACCGACCGCCGTATAATTGGATTCCCGGCAGATCGATTTAAAATTCTCCATAACGCTACAGATGAACAACTTAGGGATGTAAAGCTGCGGCTTAACGGTTATGCCCTGAGGTGGGAAGAACTCGATGAAGATTTAACTGTTCCGGGTATTGTAGCGGGTAATTTTCAGTTATAAAACCCTGCACCAAGGAACCAATCAGCCCCGGTCCTCTTATAACCCGAATATTTGAAGCAACAAACCGTTTTCCGGTGTATTAATAGTTGAGTTATTCCTATTTCAATGCTGACAGGCTAACTTTTTCATAGCCACCACTTTTTTTGTCTTCCGGGTGCGGTTCTATCCCGATTATCGTAATATCTCCTTTTTCTGGTCCATAAACCCAGAAAATCCTTCCTGCTGCAGGGACATTATTTTCTAAATATGATTCCCAGACTTTCATCCCATACCGCTTCGTAAGCTGCTTTATATCATGCGACGAGAGCCCTGGGTGCCGTGGATTCTGGCTCAAGTACCGAAGCACCTTTACCAGCTTTTTGAAGAATTTCTCCTCTGTCTTGGTTAAAACTCCTGTATCCGCTTTATATTGAAGATCATTCCAAAAATGTTCCATCTCTGGAACTCCCATACGAATTTGAAAAGTCATTGCTACTCTTCTTCTGAGTATTTTGACAAATCTATAGGTTCAGAAACCTTTCCATTCTTGAAATTCTCAACCGCTTTGTCCATCATATTAAGTGCTTTTCTGGAAATCGTATTTGGACTTACCAACACCCGCGGTACTAATTCAATATGCCCGTCATTGTACTCCCTCACACGATAGTACCCATATTTTGCTCCACGAATGGTAAAGCGATTCTTGGAGTCGATCTTCGTATCGTATTCTTTTATTACTGATTTCATAGACTCTCTCTTTATAGTGGGATTTCCCACATAAAAAATACACTATTTCTTCTTAAAAAACAAGCATCTCGAAGAAATCTGTTTAGAAATCACCCCCAGTTCTTTTATAACCCGAATATTTGAAGCAACAAACCATTTTCCGGTGTATTAATAACTAAGATGAACATATCTGACCACCATGATCATTTCTTTAAAACTGTTTTTAAAGACAAGGACAACGCAGTTGACTTTATCACCGGAATTTTCCCTTACAATATCAGGAGTAATCTCAAACTTACCACTCTGAAGATCGCAGAATCATCCTTTTCTGACAGTAAGCTCAAGAAACACTTCTCAGATGTGGTCTATGAATGTGAAACAGTTAAAGGGAAGCAGATTTATATAACTATCCTGTTTGAACATAAGAGTTTTGTCCCTCGATATCCT